>NZ_JADBUB010000148.1:0-16581 GCF_020245865.1 Microcystis sp. M169S2 | reverse complement strand
CCGCGTCACTGTAGCTATCGGCTGCCACGGACACCGAGCCAATGGTTTCCACAGCATCGTCGGCCGTGAAGATGGCCGTATAGCTGTTGCCATCCACTTGGGTGAAGTCGCTCAGGGTTCCACCGCTGACGTTCACATCACCGGCTGTGAAGCCATTCACAGTTTCGCTGAACTCAAAGGTGACTAGAGAACTGTTAGTTCCGTCGTTCAGGGAAGCATTAACGATATCGACCGTCACTGTGGGTGGGGTATTGTCGTAGGGAACGAAAACAAATTGCCCATCTACCGCCTTGATACCACCAGTGCCATTGACGCTTGTGGCTCTGACACCAAGGGTGACAACACCCTGAGCCAATAACGATTCAATCTCTACCCCTTGATCCTTGCTGTAGCTGTAAGTGTAGGTATTACCCGCAGTCAGAAGATTGCTGCCATTATGCTCCGTTCCCGTTAACCCCGTATCGGAAATCTTGTCGTACCCATCCCAGACGATACCAGTCCCATTCATATTGAGACTGTTATCCTTCGATAACAATCTGATAGTCCCATCCGCCTTGCTATCGCCATTCGACCACCAGAATGCGTTGAGGTCCATTGACCCCTTCTTCATATCAACAGTCCATTGATTTGTGACTGTGTTGTAAGAAGCGGTGAACCAGAGAGCCTGGGTGGTGTCGCCGTATTCCCAGATGTAAGTGCCTTCCTGCAATGTCATAATAAAAATTCCCAATCAACAATTCTATACATACGGCAGATTCAGGCTCAGTCTGGTACATCTTCTAAGTGGAAAGGCTTATCCAATAAGGAGTTATCGGTACAAAACGGACAGAAGAATCGCCGTATCTAAATGATAACAGATTATGTAGCGTGTGTAACCATTTAGGGGGGGGCAAGCAGCCAGTGGCATTGATTCTGTGGAAGGACTCTCCTGGGGTAGCAGAAAGGGAGAATTACTACTCCTCCCAGAGGCGCGAAGGGTTCCTCGGTCATAAATTGCAAAATATTGCGGTTCTGAGAACGCAGGCTCGTCACTACCATCAGCATCTCCGCCCTGAAAGGGTGACAACGAGGTTAAAGTCTAGGCTGGGTGTAGGGTGTGGGGAGTTTTTTGCTGTGAACAGTAAACAGTGAACAGTAAACAGTAATCAGTGCAAAGACAGTAGGAAACTTCTATTTAATACTGCACACTTAAAACTCGCATCTGATAACTGATAACTGATAACTGCTATAAACCCCCCCAAACTAATCGGGCTGCCCAAAAGGGAATTAACAAAAATAAAGCAATAAAATCAGCCGATCTTAACTGTAATTGGTGCCAGCGCACTTGATGCTGATTGGGACTGGTAAAACCGCGAACCTCCATAGCGATCGCTATTTGTTCGGCGCGTAAAAGCAAATTATCTAGTAATTTTTCCACTACTGTTAACCAGACGTTTAAACTTCTTTTAATCCCTAATTTTTGCCAATCGATCGCCCTAGTTCGCACTGCCCTAGCCAGATTTTGCACTTCTTCTAAAACCAGAGGAATAAAGCGCAAAGAGAGGGTCAGAGTCAGAGAAATTTCCGTCACCGGCACATTAAATCGCCGTAAAGGACTCATTAAATTCTCTAAACCTTCGGTAATTTCTTCCGGGGCCGTCGTCAATAAAAAGAGATTAGTGCTATAAATTAAAGTAAAAATTAGGGTACTAATTCTCACTGCTAATTCCAAAGAACGTCGGGTAACAAATAAACGACCTCTATCCCATAAAACATACTGATAATCACTTGCTGGCGGTAAATTCAGCCCTTCCTCTGGTAAACGCGGCTGAATACTCACCGCTAAACCATCGGGAGTGATAGCAGTAATTAAAAAGACGATAATCGCTAAAAATATCAGCCAGCCCATCTGTTGCCGCCAGACGCGGGGAGGAATAGAGGCCAACAGGGTTAACAACATTAACAATCCCACCAAAGCTAAACGCCACCAAGGATTAGCCAATAAAGGTGCTGCTAAAAAAGCCATTAACCAGATAAATTTTACCCGCGCATCTAGTTGATGTAGTCGGGTAATCGGTTGATCGAGATAAAGACCGATGGGCAAACTTCGCAATAAATCCATAAATTAGACCTTGGTGGCTCTATTAACCGTTTTTTCCACTTCCCGCGCCGGTTTGCCGCGCCAGATTAAGCGGATCGGGGTTCCTTTAAAGCCTAACTGTTGCCGGAATTGCCCTTCGATGTAACGGCGATAGTTATCATTAAAGCGCTGGGGATCGTTAACGAAAAGGGCGATTGTGGGGGGTTGACTCGATACTTGCGTACCATAGTATAGTTTCCCCTGTTTTCCGCCCCTGGTGGTGGGGGGATTGTGCCATTTAACCGCATCTTCGATTACATCGTTGATTACCGAGGTACTGACGCGACGACGGTGAGATTCGGCGGCAATATCGACTAATTCGAGGATTTTAGTGACTCTTTGCCCCGTCATGGCGCTGACAAAGATCATTTCTGCCCAATCCATGAAATACAGCCGATCTTGGAGCATTTTGGTGTAAGTATTGATGGTGTAGGTGTCTTTCTCCACCGCATCCCATTTATTGACTACTAGCACCACCGCACGCCCTTCTTCAATGATTCGCCCCGCTAATTTTAAATCCTGTTCGGTGACACCATCTAGCACATCGATGACGAATAACACCACGTCAGACCGGCGAATGGCCTTAAAAGCACGGTTAATACTGAAAAATTCGGCTCCATAGTCCACATTCTTCTTACGGCGAATGCCTGCGGTGTCAATTAACCGATACACCTGTCCTTCTCGTTCGATTAAAGTATCGATCGAGTCTCTCGTGGTTCCCGAAATCGGACTGACGATCGCCCGTTGTTGTCCGGTTAAAGCATTGAGGAGACTGGATTTACCCACGTTAGGACGACCGATAATTGCCACTTTAATCTCTTCATTTTCGGGAATTTCCGCCCCGGGTGGCAAATATTTAATCAGAGCATCAAGTAGTTCACCTGTACCAGAGCCGTGAATGGCTGAGATGGGGAAGGGTTCACCGATGGCTAATTCCCAGAATTCCGTCGCTTGCAGGATACCCTGTTCCACCGATTCACACTTATTAACTGCCAAAAGTATCGGCACATTTTGCTGTCGTAACCAAGCGGCAATTTCTCGATCGCCGGCGGTAATTCCTGCCTGGCCATCGACGACAAAAATCGCCACACTTGCCTCTGCTAGGGCGATTAAAGCCTGTTCGCGGATTAAAGGGAGAAATTCGCTGTCATCGTTAAAAACTAGCCCCCCTGTATCGACAATTTGAAAATCTCGATCGCACCAGAAAGCTGGTTGATAGGTGCGATCTCTGGTAATCCCGGGTTGATCGAAAACGATCGCCTGTTGATCTCCAGCGATACGATTGACGAGGGTAGATTTGCCCACATTGGGACGACCGATAATAGCGACGACAGGCAGTTTCATAAGAGGGGGAGGGGGCGGAAATTCAAGGCCCAATATTCTATCATAGCGATTTGCGATCGACCTTGGTTGATTTAAACGTTGGTTTGAACAAAGATAAGCTGTTCGTAATTTAAATTGCTTGTTGAGACGAGGCAAGAGGCAAAAGGCAAAAGGCAATAGTAAAGGGATTGGGGGAGGTTCGGCTAATCTAAGAATAAGCGGGTTAAATGCGTCCTAGCTTAGTCAGGAGACTATTTTTATTTATTCTCCCCACACCCCACTCTCCTATAGCTTTTAAACGGGATTTAGCATGACAGGTCTAGTGACCCAGAAAACAAGGAAGCGCGAGCGATTCATGTTAATTTTTATTAAGAAGCGATCTTTGATGAGAACAGACAACTATGAACCTCGAGATTCCCAGTGCCGTAAAAACTTGGTCACAATTTGGCCATCCCATTCTCATGTGGGTTTTATTAGGATTAACTATCTATGCGCTCTATTCGGGGCTACAATGGCGACGGACGCGGACAGCAGATAAAGACCTAAAAAAAGAATTATTGCCCAAAAATTTTCGCACTAAACACTATCAAATTGGCTCCCTAATCCTCGCTTTAATGGTGTTGGGGACGATCGGGGGTATGGCGGTGACTTATATTAATAACGGTAAATTATTTGTCGGTCCCCATCTGCTGGCCGGTTTAGGGATGGTGGGTTTAATCTCGATTAGTGCCGCTTTAGTACCTTTAATGCAAAAAGGCAACGAATTGGCTAGAATCACCCATATTACCCTTAATGCCGTCATTTTAGGTCTTTTTGGCTGGCAAGCCTTCACAGGAATGGATATAGTCCAGCGTATTCTCAGCAAAATGTAAGAAAACCTAAACAGAGAGGATGCGTCATCAGACGCATCTAACCCTATGGGAGAAGGGAGAGGAGAATAAATAGGGTCTGCTGAAAAAGTTTGCTGGTGGGTGTGGGGTGTAGGGTGTAGGGTGTAGGGTGTAGGGTTTTACCGATTTTGAGGAGGTCAATTACCTAATTTTCGGGGAAAAAGCACCTGAATTTTCCCCCTGATCACTCCAATGGTCGGCACTTTTTGAGGGAAAAAAGTCTAAAAACCTTATCCAACAAGGTTTTTAGATTTATTCAGCCAACCCTAAATAAAAATAATCTCCTGACTCCTGAATCCTGATAACTGATCACTGATAACTGATTAAATGCCGTGACTTTTGCCGATTACCCAATGACGACGGAAGAAGCGAGCGAGCGAGGTTTCTTCTAAGGATAAGTAAATCGGTCTTCCGTGGGGACAAGTGCGGGGATTACGGGTATTTTGCCAATCATCGAGTAAATTCTGCATTTCTTCTAAACTTAAAGCTGTACCGTTGCGGATCGCACTACGGCAAGCGGTGGCAACCTGAGCAGTTTGTAAATCGCCCCCTAAACTTAATTCTAGTAAAGCATCAGCCCGATCCTCCCGTTCTTTTAGTAGAACAGGAATACTACGAATTGCCCAAGAGCGATCGCCAAAACTGGCAATTTCTAATCCTAAACGTTGTAATTGTTCGACTTGTCGAGTAGTTAACTGATTTAAGATGATCGGAGTATCTAACGGCACGATTTCCCAGTTATCCTCTAAACGTTCGTACAAAACCCGCTCATGGGCAATATGTTGTTCCACTAACCATAATCCGTTAGGATGTTCAGCAACTATATAAGTTTGGTGAATTTGGGCTAATGCCTTTAATTCCAGCCGATTTTTCCTGGATTTTTCCCCTATTGTATAGGTGCTTTTTTCCTCGGCAGCCTTGAGAATTTGACTGACGCGCTGATTTTGCGCTTTTTCGGGTATATGTTCGGGATTTAGTCCTAACGCCTTGTCTATGGCTGAAATTATCTGTTCTTGCCAAAAAACGAGGTTATGCAGGTATATTTCCGCTTTAGCTGGGTGACGATTCCAATCGATCGAACGGGGATTAAGATGTAGATGGAGAAAACAAACGGGATAGCGATCTTTAGGGACTGTGCGAGCGAAAGCTTGAAATATTGCCTGTTCTAACTCCGATGAGCGCACCATTCGCCCATTAACAGCAATTTTAACCCAATCCGGTTGATGGCGAGAAATGCGATCGGGCAAACCAATGACTAATTCAATTTGGGCAGATTCTGCGTCAGGAGTCGTTAAGTCAAGTTTTAGGGCTGCTAAATCGTTAAAATGCAGAGATTTAACTAATTGTGGTAATATTTGACTGGCATCCTTACCCGGACTAATGCGTAACCAATCTTGATGATCTTGGAAAACCTGCCAAGTAATTTGGGGATGACAGAGAGCAAAATTATGAATTAAAGTCTGTATATCCTTTAATTGTTTGTTAATTGACGGTAAAGCTTGACGACGCACAGGAAAGTTACCAAAGAGATTTTCTACCGTGACGATAGTGCCGATAGCGATAGGAATCGTTTCTAAATTATCCGGCTCACCCTGGTGATTGTAAAGACAATAACAACCTAAATCATCGTCATGGCGACTGGCAACCCGCAGACGCGCCACCTGTGCGATACTGTGCAAAGCTTCACCACGGAATCCGAGACTGGTAATCTGCCAAATATCCTCCCGTTGGCGGATTTTGCTGGTACTGTGGGCATAGCTACACAGTTGCAAATCTTCTCTAGACATTCCCCTACCGTTATCCGATACTTGTATTCGCCAATTTTGGGGAGATATATCGATGGTAATCCTATCTGCCCCCGCATCAATGGCATTTTCGACTAATTCCCGCACCACAGCGCCTAAAGAGTCGATTACCTCTCCTGCGGCAATTAAATCGATTACGTCTTGGGGTAAAACTTGTATGGGCAAGGTCATCAATTAATGGTTTTAGCCAAGGGCAAACTCGATATATTGTCGCACAGGGGGTGCATGATTAAGGACTCCGCTCCCTAGCAATTTATCGGCGATCGCTGCTTCCTTACCATCCCGCTGCACCGATCAAATATAGCGATAGTCCTGGAGCAAGTCCAATGATACTAAATCGGCAAAAATGCTGTTGATAGGCAATAATCTCTGATCGAGATAAGATTAATTCTGGTGATGATAGGGAAGACAGTGGTGAATAAACTAAGCATTCTGGTTTTACACGGACCGAATTTAAACCTATTGGGGAAAAGAGAGCCGAATCTCTACGGTAACGTCAATTTAGAAGCGATTAACCAGTTTTTAAGCGAAGAAGCTACCCGTTTAGGGGTGAATTTAACCGCGCACCAGTCCAATCAGGAAGGGCAATTAGTGGACTGGATTCAGCAAGCATGGGGTCAGCATGACGGTATTTTGATTAATGCAGCAGCTTATACTCATACCAGTATCGCCATCCGCGACGCAATCTTAGGCACAAAAATCGCCTGTGTGGAAGTACACTTAAGCAATATTTACAAACGCGAGTCTTTTCGTCATCATTCCTACATTGCCGATATAGCTATCGGACAGATTAGCGGTTTTGGGGCCGAAAGTTATCGGTTAGGATTATGGGCATTAGTCGATTATTTGCAAAAGAATGGGAAAATTTAAGACAAATGCTGGAACTTCGGGGTTTTAAACCCAAATTTTCGATAAACTAGCATAGAGGCCGTCTTTGGTTAATAAATCTTCATGGGTTCCCGATTCGACTAATTCCCCGCGTTTAAGCACAAGAATTCGATCGACATTGCGAATAGTAGAGAGACGATGGGCGATAATAATAGCAGTACGATCGACTAAAATCTGTTCTAAAGCTTCTTGAATTAATACTTCTGTCCCCACGTCTAAACTAGCAGTAGCCTCATCTAAAACTAGAATTTCGGGGTTACGAATAGCGACTCTCGCAAAAGCGAGTAATTGTTTTTGTCCTCCCGACAAATTTGCGCCCCGTTCGCGTAAACGGGTATGATAACCATCGGGTAACTCCTCGATAAAGTGATCGATATTAGTTAATTTAGCCGCTGCCTTCACCTGCTCAAAATCATAATTTTCTCCTAAAGTAATATTGCGAGTAACATCTCCAGCAAAGAGAAAAGTTTCCTGGAGAATCACACCGATATAACGTCTTAATTCCGCTTGGGGAAGGTAACGGATATCGATACCATCCACTAGAATTCTGCCCTTATTTGGTTCATAAAGACGACAGAGAAGACGAATAATCGAACTTTTTCCCGCACCAGTCGGACCGACTAAAGCGACTTTTTCCCCCGGATTAATGGTAAAATTAAGACCTTTAATAATATATTCATCTGGTTTATAACCAAACCAAACATTTTCAAAAATAATCTCGCCAGTTTTAACTTTTTCTGGGAAAGAAATCTCTTTATAATTGTTAGAATCGGTGATTTCAACAGGAATACTCATTAATTCCCCAATGCGTTCAATAGCAGTAAAACCCGATTGAAACATGGTAAATTTTTCGGCAAACTGACGCAGGGGATTAAACAGACGTTGGGAGAATAAAATAAAAGCCGATAGAACCCCAAAATCAATGGTTTTTTGGAGAATAAAAATACCGCCTAACCATAATACTCCTGCCACGGCAATTAATCCGATCCATTCCAACGTAGCTGAGACGGCCGAATCATAAAAAATTGTTTTATCTAGGGAGCGACGATACTGAGTATTGGTAGCGCGAAACATTTCAGCGTTAAAGCGTTCGCGGCGAAATAATTGAACAATATTAACTCCGACTACATTTTCCTGTAATTGGGCATTAAGTTTTGATAATTGCTCGCGTACTTGATAGTTAGCGCTGCGGTATTGTTTTTGAAAAAAGATAATTAAAGCAGTGACAGGAAATAACATCAACACCAACAATAGAGCTAATTGCCATTGCAGGGTAAACATGGTGATGATAATAACTAAAATATTAACCAGATCACTGACAACTCCGATCGCCCCACTAGCAAAAACTTCTCCTAATGCTTCCACATCGCTGGTTAAACGAGTGACTAAACGTCCCACGGGAGAGCGATCAAAAAAACTAGAGGAAAGGGAGGTGACATGGCTAAATAAATCTTCCCGGACATTAGCAGTAATTGACTGACCGACTTTCTGCACTAGATAACCTTGTGTTGTCCCTAAAATCAGTCGTAAAATAATCGCAGCCGACAGGATAATAATTAGGGTATTAATGGCTGCTGTTAAGGGCATTCGAGCCAAAAAATCCCAAGTTTGTTCCTTTTGCAAAAGGGAGACCGCTTGACCGATAATTAAGGGTTGGATCGCCCCCGTGAGAGATAGGGGAAAAAGAAGTATTAATGACCAAAATAGCAGGGCTTTTTGCTTTTTTGCGTAGGGAAGTAATCTTAATAATAAGCTCCAGTCATTTTCTTTGACCGGAGATGACACAGGGGAGGATGATAGACTCATGAAGTGATTTCCAGTGAAATTCTGGGCAGCCGGGGAGAAATTACACCCCTATTGTTAACTTTTCTAACAGGCGATCAATCTGGAAATGTTCCTCCATTAATTCTCGAATACAAGCGACTTTTACCTGTTCCTGTAAGCGAATCTTGCCGAAGGCCTGATCGACGATTTCCACGGTACTGAGAGTATCTAAATTGACCGAGAGAATTGGTACTTCTAAATCCTCAGCCCGTCCCAAAATTAGGGGATCCGGAGAGATGGAACCGGTTAAGATTAAACAGGTGGTAGAAGTTTCTAGGGCAGCTAACTGGAGGTCTGTGCGATCACCGCCCGTGATCACGGCCATATTTTCCCCCTTGCGAAAATATTCTAAAGCGGCGTTGACATTCATCGCCCCGATCGCTAAACTTTCTACCATCCAATCTAAACGATCGGGCCGACATAATACTTTTGCCCCCAAAAGATGGACAATTTCCCGAACACTAATACTACGCAATAATTTACTGGCAGGTAACAGTCCTAAAACTTCCACGCCTTGGCGGGACAAATAGGGTTTCAGGAGAGATTGTACTTCCTCCCAATCATCTTCCGGGATATCACTAATCACTACCCCCAGCAGCTGATTATTTAATTCCTCTCTTGCTTTCAGCAGACTCTCGGCAATTAGGGGAGAACTATAGCGGGCCACCAATAGGATTGGAGTTTGGAGAATTTTGGCCATCTCCCCCATCGATAACTGAAAAATACTGCCTTCCCAGAGAGTCCCCGGCCCTTCGAGGAGGATAATATCACTGTTAACTCGATCGAGATAGCCGGCAAGAATATTGCCGTAGTCCTGTTGATCTACACCTTGCAGACGTTTAGCAACGGAATCCGCATCAGTGTAGATCAGGGGTAAACGCAGCTGATCGGGGGATAATTCTAATAATTGCCGAATAAATTCTACATCCTCATCGACCAATTGCCCATCGACGTATCCCGGACAATTGCCCACTGGTTTGCCGTAACTTATCTCTAGTCCTTTTTGTCGCAAGAGATGCGCTAACCCGACGACAGTTCCCGATTTACCACTGAGGGGTTCCAGGGAAGAGATAAGTATAGATTTGGCTGATTTCGCCACGATTTGCTCCTTTTAACCCGTAAAATCCCGACTTTTATCCTTCAAATCGCAGCAGTTTCCGATAAAATCCCTGCGAAAAGTCGGCTGAACCTAGCTGCTTAAAGGTTTTAATTGCACCGATTAGATATTCGATCAACTCGGCGTTAATAATCGTCATCTCATAGCTTAGGTCGGCCTGTCCTTCAAATTGTAAACGACAACGGGTCAATTCCGAGGGCAATTTTGATACATACCAAGAGGCCACAAAAGGAATCCCTTCGCTATTTTCTATGTGACGACGACCTTCTAAAGATCCTCCTTGATACAAAGCGATCGCATAGGGCAAGATACTATGTTTGTCCTTGGCATAGTAGGGCATATATACTAACACATCAGCCTTATTAGCGGGTTCTAATTGTTCGATCGTCGGCATAATTTAATTAATAGGACAAAATTAACTTTTTGGTTAGGATAGGCACTCATGCAAGGGGCAAAAGGCAAGAGGTAGTTAGATGTGTCTAATTAATTGTCTCTAGCTACTGTTAATTCTTGGGTTCTGGGCCAAGTTACCAGTAAAAATGATATTTTTCTTATATTTTAACCGATCGCCCCCAGAATCTCCTGATCGGGACAATCGGCAGAATTTACGACCAGATCAACTTTCTGTACTGAGGTTATCATCGGGTATAACTGGTATATGAACCCGAAAAACCGTGCCGGGGTAGGGGGAACTTGTTTGCTCAGGATTGGGACTGACAAATTCAATCGTCCCCCCCATGCTGGTAATTAATTCTTTGGCGATCGCTAAACCCAATCCTGTACCCGGTATATCTCCCCCTGCTTGCACTCCCCGGTAGTGACGTTGAAAAATTCTTTCTTGATCACTCCTCGCTATGCCATAACCTGTGTCTTTAAAAACAATTTCTACACTATTCTTAACATTTTTTACCTCGACGGTGACTTTTCCGCCAGCAGGAGTATATTTGAGAGCATTATCAATTAAATTGCTGAATACTTCCCGCAAACCGGGGATATTGGCGCGAATAAGTGGTATGTCTTCCCCGTGAATCGTTTCTAGACTGAGATTTCTCTCTTTGGCTACGGCCTGGGCCGAAAGGAGCAGCGGATCGAGAATATCATGGAGATTGATCGGAGTTAGTTGGCTGCTGCCAGCAGGCAAGAGAAAGGTGGTGGGGGAAGATTGCGCTTGCAGGAGAGGAATATCGACGGTGGGGTAATTTTCGCTTTCTTGCTGAATTTGTGCCTCAAATTCGGCAATTAAGTCCCGAACTCGATCGCTTTCCCTCAATATACCGGTAATGGCGGGATCGTTACCTTCTTCGGCTAAAAGCCTTTTGAGTAGAAGTTTACCAAAGGTTTTTAAAGCGGTAAGGGGATTGCGGATTTGATGGAGAAAGGTATCGAGGCGCTGACGTTGCCATTGTCGATAATAACGTTCTTCTCCCAATTGGCGATCGAGTACACAGGCTAAAGCGAGGGTTTGGGTGATTTTTTCCATCCGGGTTAATTCCCAACTTTGCCAAGGTCGTTTTTCTCTGGTTGTCACCAATAATCCGATCATGCCCTCTTCATACATTAAGGGTAAAAACAAGCGATGACGGCTGACGGTCTCCTGATTACTCCAGAGGTGGGATAAATCTTCTAACTTAACCGCAGTTAACAAGTCGGCCGCCGGTTGCCCTGGTTGTAAGGAAAGCCGCTTTTTTTGGGGAGAAGGGGGATTAAAGGGCGGATAAACAACGACTGGGATTAAATTACTCGATAAAGGTTCAGTTAAATAAACTGCACTTCTGTCCGCTTCCATTTGCTCCCGCAAAAGTTCCATCTGTGCCTGACACAGGGCAATAAAATCATCACTCAGGGGAGTCCGGGAGGGGAAGGAGAAGGGCATACTAAGAAAGTAAAAAGTAAAAAATCAGAAAACCTTGATAAAGCTAGGGTTGCGAGTTTTATTTCCCAGTTGACAGGGGAGAGAATGACTCTCTCCTTGGAGCGAGGGCAGCCAGTAAAAAGCAATTAGGACAAGGGTTTGGTCACTATTTTCGGGGTAGATCACGGTATATATTAAAAAAAGTTTAAGAATAATAAGTTTTGTATCGGGATTTGGGGCTGTGTTTTTGTCAGAAAAACTTAAACATAGTCCCAGTCTAGCTTCTAGTCAAACTTGTTTGTAATTGGCTTTGTGAGAGACACTTGATTTCTTGGTCTAGAAGGGATATAATCGCTACGGCTTTTGTAACTATCATTACAACGATTAGCCAAAACAGGAGGTAATTGGGTTGGCCAGAAAACGGAAACGTAAAAGTCGCCGTCGTCAAGAAGGACGTAAGATACTTGAACTTGTACCCCAGTATAGTATTGAAAGTGGCGAGGATAAACCCGTAACTGCGGCGCGTAAGTATATTCAAGCTATAGGCATTAGCCCACCAGCTTTATTGATTGTTAAGCGTAACGAGCATACAACCGATCGCTATTTCTGGGCTGAAAAAGGACTGTTTGGAGCGCAATATGTGGAGGAAAACCACTTCCTTTTCCCAAGTTTGCGCGACCTACAGCCTCAGCCCGTCAAGGTAGCAGTAGCAGTTGCTAAATAAATCACAGGACTATTAATCTTATCATGGAAAGTGAACTCGTTTACAGAAAAGTAAACGAGTTTTTTTTGAGGATAAGAGGAGCGGGGACCTTTGAGTGATCAGTAATCAGTGAACTGGAAACTCATACTAAATCCGTTAAGTATAGGTAACATATCAGGATAGGCAAAAAGCAAGAGGCAAGAGGCAAAAGGGGGAATAAATAATCAGTTTTTAATAACTGGATTTAGTATCACATCCGATCGCCGAAAAGGCGAACAGCTAAGGAGGGAATGGGGTTATGAGAATCTTTTAGCGGTTATTTAGGCTAATTTTGGCTTTAAATCGCTTTAATCAATCAAATGTCCTCATTTAAACCCGATAGGATTGGTGAGCTAATAAATTATTTTCGATCAGGATCGTAAAGTTCAACCTTTAAGGTATGATTGGGAACATTAATTATTTTTTTATGTATTGCACTAAAACGTAGAGGGCAAGCAGCAGTGATTAGAGTAGCGATCAATGGTTTCGGACGGATTGGACGTAATTTCCTAAGATGTTGGTTAGGACGGACTAATAGTGGCTTGGAGGTAGTGGGGATCAATGATACATCCGATCCCCGGAGTAACGCTCACCTGCTCAAATATGACTCGATGTTAGGCAAACTTAACGCTAATATCGATGCCGATGATAATTCTTTAATTGTTAACGGTAAAACCATTAAATGTTATTCCGATCGCAATCCCCTCAATCTGCCCTGGGCAGAATGGGGTGTAGATTTAGTGATCGAAGCTACTGGTGTTTTCGTCGATGAAGAGGGCGCTTCTAAGCATATTGTCGCAGGAGCTAAAAAAGTCCTCATTACCGCACCGGGTAAAGGTTCGGGTGTAGGAACCTATGTCGTCGGTGTCAACGCTCACGAATACGAACACGATAAATACAACGTCATCAGTAATGCCAGTTGTACCACCAACTGTCTTGCTCCTGTCGTCAAAGTGATTCACGAAAACTTCGGCATCATCAAAGGGACAATGACCACCACCCACAGTTACACTGGTGATCAACGGATTCTGGATGCTAGTCACCGGGATCTGCGTCGCGCTCGCGCCGCAGCCGTTAACATCGTTCCCACCTCCACCGGTGCCGCTAAAGCTGTAGCCTTAGTTATCCCCGCAATGAAAGGAAAACTTAACGGTATCGCTCTGCGCGTACCCACTCCTAACGTTTCTGTGGTAGATTTAGTGGCGCAAGTGGAAAAAAGCACGATCGCGGAACAGGTAAACGAAGTCCTCAAAGAAGCTTCGGAAAATTCTTTGAAAGGAATTCTCGAATATAATGATTTACCCCTCGTTTCCTCTGATTATCGCGGTGTTGATGCTTCCTCGATCATTGATGCTAGTCTCACCATGGTGATGGGTGGCGATATGGTAAAAGTTATCGCTTGGTACGATAACGAATGGGGTTACTCCCAACGGGTGGTTGATCTCGCTGAAGTCGTCGCCAGCAAGTGGAAAAGCTAAATTAGTTATCAGTAAACGGTAATCAGTGAACAGTGGGCGTTAATTAGGAGTCAGGATTGGTTAGTAATAACTGATAACTGATAACTGTTAACTGATAAGTGATAAATTCTCACTGAAAAAGCGCCGATAGATTCCCTCTGTCACCAATTGAGCGGTGATTAGGTTAGCTAGGGCAATCATAAACAGGATCAGTATCTGGTAGGAAGCGGCGTTTAAAGGTTCACTTCCTGCCAATACCTGTCCGGTGAACATTCCGGGCAAACTGACTAAACCCACTACCATCATCTGATTGAGGGTAGGGATTAAACTAGCTCGAATCGCTTCTTTTTGATAAGCTGCGATCGCCTGTTGAGGGGTTGCCCCCAAACAAAGATGGGTTTCGATTTCTAAACGGTGACTTTTAATGGCACTGCTTAATCTCTCCCCGGCTAAAGAGGCACTATTCATGGCATTGCCTAACACCATCCCCGTCAAGGGAATTAAGTATTGGGGTGAGTACCATTGTTCTGGTTGAATGATTAAAGCGATCGCATAACCTAAAGTTAGACAGCTACTAATCAATAAAGAGCCGAAAACTAGGGGTAATAAGCCTTTATCTCGGCTATCAATGCGATTTTTAGCAACAATAGTCGCGATAGTCATCATTACTGCCAAAATCCCCAGCACGGCTAGAGGATTATCCAAGGAAAAAATAACGGCGATAACGTAGCCTACCACTAATAATTGCAGGATCGATCGACCAGTCGCTAATAATAATTGTCCCTCTAGGGCTAAATTTGACCAACGGGAGAGGATTAAACAAATACCCATCATCCCCAAAGCCCAACCCAAATCCACCAGATTTAGTTCTACTAATCCATCCATAAAAATAAAAGAAACAAATTAAAAGGATACTTCATCTATAGATAGCAAGTTTATAATTATTTTTGACTAATTATTCCTTTTTTTCCCCAACAAATCCCGATTAGTCTCTAATTTGAGTGAAAGCGCGTGAGTAAAATTCCCCCCGTCGATTTATCCCGTCAATACCAAGTCATCAGCGAAGAAGCTAACCATGCCGTTTTAGAAATCCTCCGTTCTGGGCGCTATATTGGTGGCGAAGCTGTGAGCGAATTAGAACGACAATTTGCCCTCTATCACGGTGTTAGCGATTGTGTCGCCTGTAATTCGGGAACCGATGCCCTTTATCTGGCACTGCGCGCCCTCGGTATTCAAGCGGGGGATGAAGTAATTACTTCCACTTTTTCGTTTATTGCCACCGCCGAAGCGATTAATTTAGTCGGGGCAGTGCCTGTTTTTGTCGATATCGATATTAATACTTTTAACCTCGATGTGGCACTGTTGGAAAAAGCGCTTACTCCCCAAACTAAGGCGATTATCCCAGTACACCTTTTTGGGCAATCTGTCAATATGTCTGAGGTGGTAAATTTCGCTCGTTCCCATAATTTATTTGTAATCGAGGATTGCGCTCAGGCAACGGGAGCAGAATGGCATGGGCAGAAAGTGGGGAGTATCGGCGATATTGGCTGTTTTAGCTTCTTTCCCACCAAAAATTTAGGCGGTTGTGGCGATGGTGGCGCAATTACCACCAATAACCCCGAGTTAGCGGCACAAATTCGCATGGTTAAAGAACACGGCAGCAAGGTGCGTTATCTCCACGAGGTAATCGGTGTCAATAGCCGCTTAGATGCCATTCAAGCGGTTATTTTGCAAATTAAGCTAAAATATCTCGATTTTTGGAATAATCAACGGATCGAGATTGCCCAACGTTATCGAGAATTACTGCAACCTTTGCCTAATATCACTTTACCCACCGCTTTAGCCGGGGGTAAGCACGTTTGGAATCAGTACACAATCCTAACGGAAAATCGTGACCAAATTCGGGCAGCTTTGCAGGAAAAAGATGTCCTATCTATGGTTTATTATCCGATTCCTCTGCATTTACAGCCAGTTTATCAGTATTTAGGCTATAAAAAAGGCGATTTACCCGTGGCTGAATTGGCCAGTGAAAAAGTGTTATCTTTACCTATGTTCCCCGATTTAAGCTTCGAGGAACAACAACAGGTAGCCTATGCGCTGAAAGATTGTTTGCATAGTTCCTGAGTTATCAGTGGGAATTAGGAATTAGGAATTAGGAAGTCGGGAGAAAAAAGCGGCGGGGGTATAGCCCAAAGATGGTTGCTAGTTGAAAGTCAAGCTAGAAAAGAATCAGACTGGAAAAAATTAGAGAAAAAAATCGAGCAGGAAAAGAAAACAGCCCAAGAAAAAATCCGGCAACTATCCCGAGGAGAATTTGAGAATAGAGCGGTGGCGTTGGCGATAGCCAAAGGATTATCTGACTCCTTAAAATATCATCGGTTAACTGAGATTCAAGGGAATTACTTTCCACCTGACTCGAAGAAATGGTTCTTCCGAACTTACACTGTAGAAAATTCCCCAAGCTCCCTCTCTGTCCAGCAATGCTCTAAAGTTGATAAATATCAATCTAACAAAAACTCAAAGCCCTATTGTACAAACTTTACAAGCATGAGTTGTTGATAGTT
>NZ_JADBUB010000147.1:0-11658 GCF_020245865.1 Microcystis sp. M169S2 | reverse complement strand
TTCAAGACTCGGTTAACAATTTGTAATATTCCTTGTTGACACCCTTACTGACAAAGAAAAAACTGAAATCAAGTCAGGATAAGGGTTGGAGTGCTTACTGCAAAAATTGTTAAGAAAGATCCCTATAAGGGATAGCTTATTAAGGGGGGCAGGGGGGATCGGCAACCCCCTTATTAAGGGGGGACTAAGGGGGGATCGAACCTAAAATCCATTTTTAATTTAATATAACCAGCTACTTAACCTCAGCTAATCCACGGAATTTTCTTTTTGGATTAATACCTCACCAGCGATTAAACGTTGGGCTGCTGACAGTAAAACATCCTCAATCCAGGGCTTGACAAAATAACCTTTTGCTCCTTTAGCAGCAGCGAGATGCTGCATTTTTTGCGTCCCGCCCGAGGTAATCATCGCCACTGGTATCCCCTGAAGTTGTTCATCCTCTTGCAGACGAGAGAGCAATTCTAACCCATTGAGGCGAGGCATTTCGATATTGCAGAGAATCAGATCACAAGCTAATCCGGCCTGTAATTTTTCCCATGCTTCTAAACCGTCCCGGGCCTGTTCAATGCGATAACCAGCTTTAACCAAAGAAATCATTAACATTTCCCGCACTATTAACGAATCATCGACAATCAAGACGAGAGGACTCGATTGTGCCAACAAATTAGCGGGATTACTATCAATAATTGTTGTATCGGAGGATAAAGACTGATTAGAAGTGGCTTTAATACTATTAGCTAGTAACACTTCCCCTGCAATCATTCTTTCAGCTGCCGAGATTAAATCTCTTTCCGTGTAGGGCTTGGTAAAATAACCACTAGCCCCTAATTTCGCCGCCACCTGACGATGACGTTCCGAGCCTCGGGAAGTCAATAAAGCCACGGGAATCGCCGCTAATCGGGGGGATTTTTGCAAATTAGACAGTAATTCCAGGCCATTCATGCGAGGCATCTCGATATCACAGAAAACGATATCACAGGGCAAACCACCGCGTAATTTTTCCCAAGCTTCTTGACCATCCCGGGCCTGTTCCACACGATAACCAGCTTTACTAAAGCTTAAAGAGAGCAATTCCCGAACAGTAATCGAATCATCGACAATCAGAACCATAGCCTCGGATTTTTGGCTAGTTTCCACATCTACAGGCGGTACAGATTGGTGCCAAAGACCACCGTTATCGATACGCAGACGACCCCTGGCGATGTCGATTAACTCTAACACATCGCCGACGGGCATCACCGTACCATCCCCTAAAACCGTCGCCCCAGCAATCCCAGCCGTTTTCGGAATCGGTCCTTCGATCTGTTTGATCACGATCTCCTGTTCCCCAATCACTTGATCCACCTGTACCGCGAGGAGATTATTACCACCGCGCAGGATTACGATCGAAAAAGAGTCTTCCTCCTGTTTGCCGGTGTAAAAACTACCGCGACTAAGTTGCCGATTGTAGGAAAGCAAATCGCTCAGGGGTTGGAAAGGTAGTAAAGTGTTTTGCCAGAAAACGCAGGGCCGTCCCTCCCCATCTATTTGGATATCCCGGGCCCGGAAATCCTTCATATCTTCCACTCCGTCCATAGAGAAACCAATGCGAGCATGATTACTAACACAACAGAGGGCTTTACAGATACTCAGGGTTAGGGGTAAACGGAGGGTAAAAGTGCTTCCTTTGCCCAGTACCGAGTCAATAGTCACAGTCCCGCGCACATCGATTAAACTGATCCGCACCACATCTAAACCCACCCCACGGCCGGAAAAATCATCGGCCTGATCTTTGGTACTAAAACCGGGATGAAAAAGAATTTCATAGACTTCTTGGGTACTGAGGTTTTGAGCTTCCCGATCGCTGATCAGGCCTTTTTCGATCGCCTTAAGTTTAACCAGATTAACATCAATACCAGCCCCATCATCACTAACGGTGATCACGGTTTGATTGCCCTGTAGGAATGCCCGGACCCAGATCGTACCGTGGACAGGTTTGCCTTTGGCCATGCGTTCTTGGGGTGATTCAATGCCGTGGGTGATCGCATTGTTGACCAGATGGATCATGGGACTATTGAGATTTTCGAGGATCATCTGATCGATGAGAACATCCCCCCCTTCCACTTTTAATTTGGCTTGTTTGTGCAGTTTCAGGGAAATATCGTGAATTGCCCGGGGTAGATGATCGGCAGTTTGACTAAAGGGAACCATGCGCGATTTGGTCATCCCTTCCTGTAGTTGAGTGGTAGCCTGTCGCAGACTGCGCGTCACCTGATCGGTTTCATCGACGACAAATTGAATATCAGAGGCCGATTCTCGCACTCGCACGATCAATTCGATCATCTCTTGGGATAATAAGTGGAAATCGGTAAAACGGTCGATCTCTAGGGCATCTAGTTCCCCAGTCATAGTCGAATTGCCCTGATTTTTTCCCTGAACTCCACCGTAACCGATGGCACCACCAGCATTGCGACTAGCCAGTAAAGCCCCTTCTAGGAGGCTTCTTTCATAGAGATCCTGCATCCGACCGCCCACATCGCTGAGATTTTGGACTTGGTTAAGCAAATTATCTAAAAAGAGACGCAGGCGATCCTGTTCCTGTTCAAGGCGATTGCGTTTAACCACCAGTTCCCCGATCAGATTGCTGAGGTTGTCCAATTGTTTGATCGGCACCCGCGTCGTCTGTTCAAAAGCTTTACCAACAAGGGGACGCGGGTTATTTAACCCAACCGGTGGACTGACACTGGGGGCCGGAGTCGCTGCCACCACCTGATTGGTTTCTTCGAGGAGTTTTTCTAAATCCTTGAATTCATCCTCTGGGGAGCTTTCTGGGACAATTTCCAGTGATTCTAACCCTTGGACAGGTTCCGCCGCGGCCAGCGGCTCCCCTGCTGTGGATTCCCAGAGGATGACCTCTAGGGATTCAAAGATGTCCGGCAGTGGCGATTGTTCTGGTGGAGTGGGTTTTTCCAGAAAAGCTTCTAAGTCTTCGAGGCTGTCGTAAAAATTCGGGTTGCTGATGGTTATAATTGCTTCTGAATCCCGGACTGCTGCATTTTCTAGCAGCAGCGATTCCAGATCATCCCAATCTTCTGGTTCTGACTTGGGAGCCGTCCCACGGGTAGAATGAAGATCATTAGTGGCGGCTTCTTCCCAATTGATGCTATCGCCAAAAAGTTCTGCTAATTCCGGTTCTAAGGGCAAGGAAGACAGGGTTTGGTCAAGAGAAGCCCCATACCTCGCCGCTGGCGGGGAAGTCTGCTCAAATAAAAAGCTGAGTTCGTCTAGAGTCTCGTCACCGTCGGTGTCTTTGTCTTCTAAACTCTCTAACAACTGTTCGAGATCTTCGTTAAAGAAATGATCCGAGTCCGGTTTCATCATGATTTGCTTCCTGCCAAGTCTTCCTTTTTGGTCAACCAATACGCTCTCTTTACTTCAGATTACCGAGAATTTTACCCGATAACTCCATCCACTAGGAATTTTTTTATGGCCAATCAAACTCTTGGACTCGATCGACAATTTTATCCCTATTATCAATCTATCTGTCTGCGAGAACCCCCAATTTTAGCTCAATTACGTCAAGAAACTGCCTCTCAACCCCTGGCAGTTATGCAGATTGCCCCCGAACAAGGTCAGTTTATGGCTTTTTTGGTACAGGCGATCGGGGCGAAAAAAACCCTAGAAATAGGGGTTTTTACTGGTTATAGTGCGCTAGTGGTGGCCTTAGCTTTACCCCCAGAAGGCAAGCTGATCGCCTGTGATCTGAGCGAAGAATATACCAGTGTAGCCCGCCGTTATTGGCAGCGGGCCGGTGTCGCTGATAAAATCGATTTAAGAATTGCCCCGGCCCTGGGGACTTTAGACCAATTAATCGCTGGCGGAGAAAGTAATAGTTTTGATTTTGTCTTTATCGATGCCGATAAAAGTAATTATGATCGCTACTACGAACGGGCGTTACAATTGGTCAGAAGCGGCGGAATTATCGCTATCGATAATGTTTTTTGGTCAGGACGGGTAGCGGCGGCCGATAGCACCGATAATCGCACCAAAATTATCCGTTCACTTAATGCCAAAATTCAGCAGGATGAACGGGTCAATATCAGTATTATTCCTATTGGTGATGGTTTGACCCTGGCCATGAAAAAGTGAAGAAGTTAAGGAGATTAGAAAAGCTTTTGCTCTTCACAATCAGGGTCGATTTTTGTTGTCTAAATCTAGTCACCAGTCGGAAACCACCCACAGTAACGCTATATCTCTTAAGACCGTTAACGACAGCACTAAGTTATCAGTTCAACGGAGAGGGTGGGATTTGAACCCACGTTAGGTGTGACCCTAAAGCAGATTTCGAGTCTGCCGCATTCAACCACTCTGCCACCTCTCCACAGGGTTTGAGTCTGGATTATCATTTTAACAGATTACTTGTCCTAGGATTGATTTTTTTTGATAGACCTCTGGCATAATTGATTTTTGAGGGTTTAAAAACGTCAAAAATAAGGATTAAGTGGCATAAAATCGGTAAATAGACCATTTAATTGATTATTATTCATTCCCAATTCTCCTGACTACCGACTACTGACGACCGACCCCTCACCAACCACGACAATTTTTGATTTTTAGCAAGAGGTCCGATGAATCAAGCTCCTTTTCTTCCAGTTAACCATCCCCGGCCTAACTTTCTTGACCGGTTAGGGAGTCTCTGGAAATTTTCTCGTCCCCATACGATTATCGGCACTTCTTTCAGTGTTTTAAGTCTGTATTTAATTGCTTTAGGCAATATTAGCGATTTTTTTAGCCATTGGTCGGTTTTATTGCTCACTTGGGTCGCTTGTCTTGCGGGTAATGTCTATATCGTCGGTTTAAATCAGTTGGAAGACATCGACATCGATAAAATCAATAAACCTCATCTTCCCCTCGCCAAGGGCGAATTTTCTCGGTTGACAGGCGGGTTAATCGTGGGTTTTAGCGGTATTTTAGCAATTATACTAGCTTTTATCGGTGGTTTTTGGCTGTTAATCACCGTGGGGATTAGTTTACTCATCGGTACTGCCTATTCCTTGCCACCAGTGCGTTTAAAACGCTTTCCCCTCTGGGCCGCCTTCTGTATTTTTACCGTCCGGGGTGTCATCGTTAATTTAGGTCTTTTTCGCCACTACAACACAGTTATTAATCAAAATCAGTCTATCTATCCCTCAGTCTGGGTTTTAACAGCTTTTGTTCTTGTTTTCACCGTTGCGATCGCTATTTTCAAGGATGTTCCTGACCTAGAAGGCGATCGCATTTACCAAATTACCACTTTTACCCTGCTTCTCGGCCCAGAAAAAATCTTAACAATTTCCCTCTTGACAATTTCCCTATGTTATGCTGGGATGATTGCCGTCGGTCTCTTGGGGATAAACGGAATTAATTCTTCTCTGGCTATTGTCGCCCATCTGCTCCTACTTCTTCTTCTTTGGTGGCGTAGTCGCGGAGTAAATTTAGAAGATAAAAGCGAAATCAGCCGATTCTACCAATTTATTTGGAAATTATTCTTCCTGGAATACCTTATATTTCCCCTTGCTTGTTTAATATGAAAATATCTCCTTTTTTAGCGGCCATTCCCTTACTTTTGCTAGGTGGTACAAGCGCACCTAGTCAAGAAACCATAGATCCGCAATTATTAACCGGCAACCTTCATTTAACCCTGAAAAATGGCGTTTGGAAACTGTGGCAAGATAAACCCGTTTATCAAAATCTTACCCTAGATTTAAGCTGTGATCGCGCTGTTTGTCAGCCGTCGGTGTGGGGATACGCACCGAAATTCAATAAAGAAGTAGATCACCAAGGTACGGTAAAAGCGATTAAATTAGACAATGCTTGGCGATTACAGGTGAAAATGAACGTTCAAACTCACCCTTGGCAAGCGGAAGTCAGGGAAGCTATCTATAATATCGAAATTGTCCCCCACCAAGACCAACTTATCGGCAGTTATCAAGGCACTTTAGGGGGAAGAAGACTACAAAACAAAGTTAATGGCACAATTTCCCCTTTATGGCCTAATCCTGTCCCTAATCATCAACCCCTACAAGCGAGAGAACATCCCCGTTTAATCTTTCGCAAGTCAGAATTAACTAATCTCAGAGAAAAAGCGAAAACTCCCATCGGTCAAACTATTATCGCTCAATTAAACAACAGTTTACAGGAAAAAATTTATTACGATGGTTATGTTCCTAATGGGGGTTATCATGCCACAGGTCATTGTTTTTTAGCAATTTTAAATCAAGATAAAAAATCAGCAGAAACCGCCTGGGAAATTATCGAAAAAACCCGTAAAAATCCAGGCAAAAGACTCTTAGAACAATCGTCAATTGTCGCCGGAGTCGCTCTCGCCTACGATCTTTGTTATGATCTTTGGGGAGAAAAGCGCCAACGGGAAATTACTCGCTGGTTATCTAGTGAAAGTAAAAAACTTCTCAAAGGTGATTCACCCAAAAATGGATGGAATGGAGACGCATTTAGTAACTGGAATGCGCGGGCCAGAGGTGCGGCAGGATTAGCCAGTTTAGCGATTCTCAAGGAAGATTTACCGCCCGATCCTCTCTATTATCCCTCTGCACAGGTGGAAATGGCGAAACGTCACCTAGAACGCTATTTTACCACAGCTATCGGCGATCGAGGATTTGGCACGGAAGGAGATTTATACACCACCGAACCGATGGTTATCGGTGTTTTTCCTTTTTTGCAAGGGTATCGAAATAGTCTCGGATTAGACTTAGTAACCGGTTCCTCGGCGGCCCAATTGATACCCCATTATTTAACCAGAATTGTCCCTAAAAATGGTCAATTATTGATTCCTGCTTACGGCAGACATCAGACTTTTTTAGGAGTATCTTTATTAACTATCGGATTGGGAATTACCGATAAATCATTGCTACCAGCACTAAAATGGCGATTGCAAGGTCAAGAAAAACAACTTTTTCACCCCCATTATCCTCATATTGCCCCTTTTCTCCTCGCGGGTTATCCATCTAATCTTACTCCCGAAAATCCTGATCGCCAACTTTCCCAGGTTTTAGTTGATCAACAAAAGGGATTTTATGCTTTTCGTAATCGCTGGCAAAATGAAGAGGATTTTGTCGCTAGTATCTATCTCAAACAGCAACCTTTTGTAGGGGGATGGTCTTTTCCCGATGTCGCTAGTGTGAGAATTTGGGGATTAGGAGGACATTGGGCGAGTTTTGAGGGGTCAGAAGGCGACTGGAACTCAGAAAATACGGTTACTTTCCCGAAAACCCCGCCTTGGCGACAGGCAAAACCGATATCTTTTCAATCTAGTCCCGATGGTTCGGGAGTAATTACGTTAAAAACTGATAAAATCATGGTTAAAGGGGCTAATCCACCCTTCGGCTCCCCTCAGGGTGAACCCGCAGGAGTCGCTCTAGTTCGCTCTTTCGCTGTCGATTACAGTCTATCCTCCAGTTCCCCCGGATTATTCGTCTTGATAGATAAATTATTAGGTAAAGTCGATGAACCAGAATTTATTAATAAAACTTGGGTGATGAATACCCAGGGAAATGTCACTCTCGGAAAAAATAGTTTTACTATCACTCAAAATGGGGCAAATATGCAGGGAACTTTTATCACTCCCGTGACTTTAAAAGTCGAGAAAACTAATACAGGTGAGCGCATTTTAGCCACGGGTAGCGAGGAGTTTTTTCTGGTGATGACCGTGCAGAAAGGTCGTCCCCCAGCAGTTAAAATTATCGGTAAGGGATTAGATGCGATCGTGCAAATTGGCTCTCAGGAAATCTCAATTATCGACGGTGCAGTTAGATTAAAAGAGATGAATTTTAAAGAGCCATAAAAATTGGCAATCAACCCCAAAAAAAGTCAATAGTTATCAAGAAATATTTGTTAAGATGATGACTATTTGAGCAATTATTGATGCTATAATCAAGATAGCTGATCAAAATAGCCCCTAAATCTTAGAACTATCTAGAATTACAGCTTTAATTTCCGCCTAACTAAACTATGACTAAATATTATCAAATCACCGTTAACAATCGTCAGACGGGCGAAAAAATTACCACCACCGTTCCCGAGGATAACTATATACTTCACAGTCTGGAAAAACAGGGCTATCAATTACCCTTTTCCTGTCGCAATGGAGCTTGTACCAGCTGCGCGGTCAGGGTATTATCGGGAGATATCCATCAACCAGAAGCGATCGGACTATCGCCGGAATTAAAAGCCAGAGGTTATGCTTTACTTTGTGTCAGTTATGCTCGTGGCGATCTGGAAGTAGCCACCCAGGACGAAGATGAAGTCTATGAACTGCAATTCGGTCGCTTTTTTGCTCGTGGGAAAGTGCGTTTTGGTTTACCCTTAGATGAGGAATAGATTAGGGATTAATCGTGCTAGATACCAGCAGCCAATTAGAAAAATACTTAGACATTGCCAGCGAAGCCGCTCTAGCAGCGGGAACAATTATCCTCGATAATTGGGGCAAAATCGAGACAATAGAAGAAAAAGGGCGATCGGGCGATTTAGTGACAGAAATAGATCGTCGAGCAGAAACAGAAATTCTCAAAATTATTGGCCGTCACTTTCCCAAACACGGGATTTTAGCGGAAGAGTCGGGAAAACTGCCAGGGACCGATAGCGACTATCTCTGGGCGATCGATCCTCTCGACGGAACCACCAACTATGCCCACGGTTATCCCGTATCCGTCGTCTCCATCGGACTACTGATCGCAGGGAAAGCAGCAGTGGGAGTCATCTATAACCCCTTTAGAAAGGAACTATTTCGAGCAGCCCAGGGTTTGGGGGCTACCCTGAACCGTCGTCCCATCCATGTCTCCCGGACCAGTGAACTAGAAAAAAGTTTACTGGTGACGGGTTTTGCCTACGATCGCTGTCAAACCCCCGATAATAATTATGCCGAATTCTGTTATCTCACCCATCTGACCCAAGGGGTACGCCGCAGCGGTTCCGCTGCCAAAGACTTAACCGATGTGGCCTGTGGGCGCTTAGATGGTTATTGGGAACGAGGAATTAATCCCTGGGATCTGGCCGCAGGAGTTATTCTGATCGAAGAAGCTGGGGGTAAAATTACCGCCTACGATGAGAGTCCTTTTTTGATAGAAACGGGGCGAATCCTGGCTACTAACGGACAGATTCACACCCCCTTAAGCCAAGCTCTGCAAAAAGCGGCTTCTTGGAGCTTTCAGTTTTAATTCTTTTAATATTTATTGCGATTATCATTTTGATTAAAGTTAGGATACTCTCTATGATTTTTCCAATTTCCCAGGGATTATTTCAATATGATTTAATCGATCACTTCGCTATTTTAGGAGTCTCGATCGATGCCGAACAGGAGGAGATTCGTGAGCGTTACTTAAAAATCGCCTATAAAATCCATCCTGATACCTGTCGCACTTACACCACCGATGAAAAGAAACGGGCTAATCAGTTACTTTCAAAATTAGTTAACCCCGCCTACGAACATCTGAGCCACGATCTATCTCGCGAAGAATTTCGCCTTGTTTTAGCACAAATGGGCAAGGCAATGGGGAGAGATTTGAGTAAAATCACCATCAGTAGCGAACCAGCCAAAAAACTAGCCCAATCTAGCGCTAACTACGAATTAGCCTATCAAAAAATCCTGCAATCTTTGGCGATCGATCAATATACTGCTCTGGAAAATACCTATCAGAAAATCGCCCAACTCAGTGAACTCAATCTCGTTTATCTGATCTTAACCGAAGGTCGGGGCAACAGGAAAACCACCCCGAAAGTCTTTATCTCCCAGGGCAATACTAACCAGTCCGAGTTAGTGGTCGCGGCTGTCACCACAGCAGCCCAGACTAAAAGCAAGGAATCGCCCCTAGAAGCCTATATTCGCCGCGCCCAAGCCTCTCTTGACGAAAATAACCCCGCCCAAGCTTTGCGAGAATTGCGCGATGCCCTGCGGCAAGAACCGGATAATGGCATCTGTCACGCCCTGATCGGTTTAGCCTACCTGCGACAAAATCAACTGTCCATGGCCCGGGTTCATATCAACCGGGCCTGGAAAACCAGCCCCCAAGATGCGACGGTGATTAAGTGCAAACGGGAACTAGATAAAGTAGTTAATTCTAATATTGAAATGCAAGACCAGAAAGAACAAAAAGATGAAGGAGAGCGCAAGGGCGGTTTTTGGTCTCGATTTGGTGGTAAAAAGAAATAGGACTGACCAGTGCCACCGATTTTGATTAGCAAACTCCCATGATTCATCAACCCCCGGCGGGGACAAGGGATTTATTACCCCTAGAAGTTACCCAAAAAGGCTGGATTAACGATCGCCTTCAGTCTGTCTTTCAGCGTTGGGGCTATCAAAGGATCGTCACCTCCACCATTGAATGGCTCGATACCCTCACCGCAGGCGGTACGATCGATCCCAGCACCGTGATCCAACTGCACGGGGATAGTCAAGGACTATCGGGATTACGCCCTGAATTAACCGCTTCCATTGCGCGTAGTGCCGTCACCCGCATGAGTGGGGAGTCCTATCCCCAACGTCTCTGTTATCGGGCCAACGTTTTTCGTCGCCCTAGCGCCGGTTATCACGGTCGTCAAGTGGAATTCTATCAAGCGGGGGTAGAACTGCTCTTTTCTGGCGGTTTACTAGCTGATGCCGAGATTTTACTGCTCCTGGCCGACTGTTTCGATAGTTTGGCCGTCCCTAACTGGCAGATTATTTTAGGAGAAGCGGGTTTGACTCGTTCGCTACTTTCTCCCTTTCCAGATCCCTTACGCGAACAGGTGAAACGCTGTTTAGCCCTCCTCGACTACGTTAGCCTCGAAAATCTTCCCTATCCTAACGAAATCCTCCGGCAGCAAGCCCGACAATTATTTCATCTGCGCGGTAATCCTGAGGATGTCCTCGCACAAGTGGCCGTATTAGCCCAGGAAGAATCAGCCCAAAAAGCCGTTAATAACCTTAAATCCCTAGTAGAGCTGCTTAATGCCGATCGCTCTGAACCCTTCCCCCTAATTCTCGATTTAAGTCTGATTCAAACCTTTGATTACTACACCGGCATCGTTTTTAAAGCGGTTAGTGATCACCAGCAAAATCTCAGTATTTTAGGCCAGGGCGGACGCTATGATCAATTATTGGGCGTTTTTCATCCCCAAGGGCAATCGGCTCCTGGTATCGGTTTTTCCCTGAATATCGAAGAACTGCACGAAAGTTTATTATCAGGGCAGACTTTACCCACTCAAGCTCCCCCCCTCGACTGGTTGCTTATCCCTTTGGGTAATAACGCCCAGATAGCGACTTTTAGTAAAGCTCGCTCCCTTCGCACCAGTGATCCGAATCTGAGAGTGGCGATCGATTTAGGTGGTCGCAGCGAGGCACAAATTCGCACCTATGCCCGCGATCGAATGATTAAAAATCTCGCCTGGGTGCAGGAAGATGGTTCCGTGATCGAAGAATCTCTCTAAAAGGGGGCAAAAGCAGCGAACATACTACCTTCTGCCCGCTGCTATAGGACTCTATCTAGGGTTTGCGGCAAAAAGTAGGGGCGAAGCATTCGGGCAATAACCTATCGGTGAAACCGTAGATTTTTTATCCGAATGCTTCGCCCCTACAGGACGCGGGCCGATGAAGACGCAAGGTTTTGAAGCACGATTCTCTCAAAATCTTGCACCTGTTTCGCGAGA
>NZ_JADBUB010000146.1:0-24067 GCF_020245865.1 Microcystis sp. M169S2 | reverse complement strand
AGGTTACTTGTTGCTTCAACAAGGATTTTAAGTCTTCTACTGACTCAGCAACATTAATATTAGGGACTCCACTCATTGCCTTTTTACCACACAAACTATACCTTTACCAAGTATGACATACTTTTTGAAAAATGGTATAACGATATTTTAACTCGTCTTGCTGGTCTTGCACCGCGCTGGTATCGTCCCGGTCAAGCCTTCTATAATCAATCTATGCGCTCGTTTTTGGGGAAATTCCCCGGCTATGAGTCCCGATTTGCCCTCGCTTCCATGATCCCTTTAGATACCGGAAAAGCAACGAATCACCCTCAATTTACCACTTGGTATATCTCGCAATTTATTTTCCCCGGGGCGATTTTAGTGCTTCACGGTGGGTCTCCCGAAAGAGATGAAAACACGGCGATCGTGCTGAAGAATTTATTAGCGAAATTACACGATCGAGGTTATCAGGTGGTGACTCTCAGTCAATTAGTTGATCACAAACGTTATTAGGTGACATTTTCTAGGCATTAAGGACAAGAAAAGATGATGGTAATCTGACAACATTTGGCGATAAGGGTTGCCAAGAGGTTTTCACTAATCTAGATAGACTTCGTTACCATGAAAAATCCTGTATTTTTTAACAAGTCAGACTAAATCTTTCCAAGAGTAGTTGCAATTTTTTTCTTGGCATAAGTTGATATTTGAGAGACGAAAATATAGAAGCAGCTGATTATTTACTAATCTACTTTTTTTAATTTTTAACGGGTTAGGACTGAGATATACTGAAATGGTTGCTTATAGATCACTACTATGGGACGTTTAGCACTGATCAGCGTGACTGACAAAACCGGAATAGTTGACTTTGCCCGTCAGCTAACAGAAGAATTTGATTTTGAAATTATTAGCAGTGGAGGAACCGCCAAAACACTGCAATCGGCGGGAATTCCCGTGATTAAAGTGGGTGAATACACAGGCTCTCCTGAAATCTTGGGCGGAAGGGTGAAAACTCTTCATCCTCGCATCCATGGCGGTATTTTGGCTAGAAGGGATTGCCAGTCAGATTTAGCGGAAATGGAGGCTAATCAAATTCGTCCTTTTGATTTGGTGGTGGTTAATCTCTATCCCTTTGAACAGACGATCGCTAATCCTGAGGTTACCACCGCTCAGGCGATCGAACAAATCGATATCGGTGGTCCGGCGATGTTACGCGCCTCAGCTAAAAATTTCGCCCATTTGACTGTCATCAGTAACCCGAAGTATTACGAGCAGTATTTAAGCCAATTACGGCAAAATAACGGCGAAATATCCCTGGAATTCCGTCAAAAAATGGCGGGAGAAACCTTCGCTTTAACCAATGCCTACGATGGTGCGATCGCTGCCTATTTCGCCAGCTTAAACGGGGAAACGACTCGCTTTAATTTGGCGGGAAATGCCCTGCAAACCCTGCGTTACGGCGAAAATCCCCACCAAAGTGCCACTTGGTACGGCAGCGGTACAATGGCTCACGGTTGGGGAAAAGCAACCTTATTACAGGGAAAAGAACTAAGTTATAACAATTTAGTCGATTTAGAAGCAGCCCGCCGTTTAATCGCCGAATTCGGCAGTGAAGAACCGGCCGCCGCTATCCTGAAACACACTAATCCCTGTGGGGTGGCGATCGGTGGTAGTTTAGTGGAAGCTTATACTAAAGCTTTTAACGCCGATGCTACCTCCGCTTTTGGGGGCATTGTTGCCCTAAACCAAGCCATAGATGAAGCAACCGCTAAAGAATTAACGAAAACCTTCCTAGAATGCGTGGTTGCTCCCGATTGTAGCCCCGAAGCCCGGGATATCCTCGCTAAAAAGTCAAAAGTGCGGATTTTATTGCTGCCGGATTTAAGCACGGGAGAAAAACAAACAGTAAAAGTTATCGCCGGCGGTTTTCTAGTACAAGCGGCCGATGATCTGGTAGAAACCCCAGATGATTGGCGCGTGGTGACAGAAAAACAACCCACTGCCGCACAATTAGCGGAATTACTGTTTGCTTGGAAAGTATCTAAGCACGTTAAATCTAATGCTATTGTGGTGACAAAAAATCAAACTACTTTAGGCGTTGGTGCGGGACAAATGAATCGCGTTGGTTCGACGAAAATTGCCCTTGAACAAGCAGGGGAAGCGGCCAAAGGTGGCTATTTGGCTAGTGATGGCTTTTTCCCCTTTGATGATTCTGTTCGCACGGCGGCCCAGTTTGGCATCGAGGCAATTGTTCAACCCGGAGGTTCTTTAAAAGATCAGGATTCGATTAATGCCGCTAATGAGTTAGGTTTAATTATGGTCTTAACAGGCATTCGTCATTTCTTGCATTAATACAAAGTTAGGGTGTGTTATTGCTTAAATTAACGCACCCCAACTTTGTATTAATTATCGGTTCATTTCCCTGACTCAATAGTATTAAATTTGCCAAAAGCGCGAGGATGGTCAGCTTTTGGGGAACAAAGAAAATAGCACTATGTCTGGCTACTTATTCAGGTCATACTAAATCCGTTGAGTAACGCACAGAAAACGGGTTTCTCGGAGAAACCCGTTTTCTACTCATGCACTCATGCAAAAAGGGGAATAAATAATCAGTCTTTAATAACCAGATTTAGTATTACTGCTCCACCGATCGATTTTTTGGAACGCATCATGCACATTGATTGAAGCTGTGAGTTCAAGTGCGATGCCAAAGGCACTGCGTAGCAGATCGCTGATCTTAATAAGCTACATTAACAACAATACTTAAAGAAAAGGCTTAAAGATGATCAGTAACAAGGGTAAAAAAACAAGTCACCCCTGGTTTTTTTTGCCCGATGATATTGCATATTATAATTAATGAAAGAGGTTTTGTTGCTATAGGAATTCGTTTTGGTCAGCCATGACCGATAAAGACGATTGGCAACCTTGCCAAGAATTAGTGATAAAATTACAATGTAAACATTTATTTTTCCCCTAACCCTAATCCCTCACCCCCTAATAAAATTATGATGCACGGTTTTATTCCCCCTCATCGTTATTTTCCCTATCTTACTTGGACGGATATAGATTCAATGCCAGATAAGGAAAATGTGGTAATTATTCAACCCATTGGTGCGATCGAACAACACGGACCCCATCTCCCTATTGCCGTCGATGCTGCCATTAGTTTAGGGGTTTTAGGCAAAGCTTTCGAGAAATTAAATACAAATGTTCCCGCCTTTGCTTTACCCTGTCTCTACTACGGAAAATCTAACGAACATTGGTCTTTCCCCGGCACGATTACCCTCTCGGCAACAACCTTATTAACCCTCATTCAAGAAATAGCTGAAAGTCTCTATCGTTCGGGTTTTCGCAAGTTAGTATTAATGAACTCCCACGGCGGACAACCGCAAGTTATGGAAATTGCCGCTAGGGATATTCATCAACAATATCCCGATTTTTTAGTGTTTCCTTTTTTCACTTGGCGAGTTCCCCACAATGCGGCTGAATTATTCTCGGAATATGAATTAGAATACGGTATTCATGCAGGAGATGTGGAAACTAGCATTATGTTATCATTACTGCCAGAACAGGTCAAAATTGAGCGGGCTGTCCGAGAATATCCCCAAGGTTTGCCAGAAAATAGTTTATTAACTATGGAAGGAAAATTACCCTTTGCTTGGTTAACTAAGGAATTAACTAAAAGTGGAGTGATGGGAGATGCTACTAATGCAAGTAAAGAAAAAGGCGATCGATTATTAGAATCTGTTGCTAATGGTTGGGTACAAGCGATCACTGATGTTTATCAATTCCGTCAACCGAAGTTATAGCAAATTGAACATTCCGACACCAACAATTAATTTTTCTCAAGCAATATCCCGAACCTGTTGATAGCAGTTATCTTAATGATCGGGTACAAAATTTTCGTTTTCGGGAGTCGGTCTTCCATACCAAATTAGGTTACACTTCATCTTTATGAGAAACACTGTAACACACAGAAATTAGCTGTTTCAGTCCACTGGAGCTACTGGTTTAGAAACAATTGCGTTAGAATTAAAGAAATATTACAAGTGATTGACAAAAATGAGTAAGCCTGATATAGAAAGCATTGCCCTCCAGTTAGAAAGCAGCAACTCTAAAGATCGTCTGCTGGCCTTGGCATCCCTGCGAGAAGTGGCCCCGGAAGAGGCTGTACCGTTGATCAAAAAAGTCCTTTATGATCAAATGCTGCCGGTGCGATCGATGGCTGTCTTTGCTTTGGGAGTCAAACAAACCGAGGAATGCTTTCCTATCCTAGTGGATTTGTTAGCCAATGATGCCGATTATGGCATTCGCGCCGATGCTGCGGGGGCCTTAGGTTATTTAGAAGATATTCGCGCTTTTGAACCCCTACAACGGGCTTTTTACGAAGACACGCAATGGTTAGTCCGTTTCAGTGCTGCCGTTGCCTTGGGCAATTTGGGCGATATTCGGGCTAAACAGGTGTTATTATCGGCCCTCGATAGTAACGAAGCGGTTATTCAACAGGCTGCTATTGCTGCCCTTGGCGAAATCAAAGCAGTGGAAACCGTCGAGAAGCTTTTAACTTTTGTTAACTCCGATGACTGGTTAATCCGGCAGCGATTAGCGGAAGCTTTAGGCCATCTTCCGGCGGAAAAAACGATCGCAGCCTTAAAATTTTTGGTCAAGGACGAACATCCACAAGTGCGCGAAGCAGCTCGTTTATCCTTGCAAAAATTGGCCAACGTCTAGGGATAGGATAGAATAAATAATCTATTCTTCCAGAGCGATCAATCTTTGCCTACAGCCATTCATGGACATTCAAGAATTTATTAATCTCTGTGCGGGTAAATGGTTTTCTCAGCGCACCAGTTATCAATTAGCTGCCCAAAAAGTTGCCAATAATAAAGCAGAAATCACCATCGATTTGCTGGCTGCCGATGCTGCCGATGTGGTGCAATTATGTTTAGGAAATAACTGTCAGTCCCAGGCCAGTCTAGGGGGATGGAAAACGACTTGGGATAATTCCGTGGACTATGGACAACCGAAAAAAATCGGTTCTAGCTATTTAGTTTGGCTTCCCTCAGAGAATTCTTGGCAAGGAAAATTAATCACATCGGACGGTAAATCGGCAGCGCTGGGAGAATATCATCTCAGAAGCGATCAAGCTTTAACTTTAACCATCGAGGATAATCACCATCGTATCGAGGAAAGAATCTGGTTTGCTAGTCCTAATCTGAGATTGCGTACCAGTATTATTCAGTCAGCCAATGGCGATCGCCAGACGGTTTTTTATTCGGAAATTCGCAAAATGGTTGCTACTAAGTAGGGTTTGCTGAATAAATCTTAAAACCTTGTTAGGTAAGACTTTTAGACCTTTTGGAAATCAACAAGTACCGGATATGGGAGTGGTCGGGGGGAAAATTCTGGGACTTTTTCCCTGAAAATTAGGTAATTGACCCCCTCAAAACCGGTAAAACCCTACACCCCACACCCCACACCCTGTCCCCAGGAAAAACTTTTTCAGCAGACCCTAAGTAGTTGCTATCCCCAATCTCTGAGGTGGGGAAGACAGGGTTAATCTTCCACCACTCCAGTCAAATCCTCCTAACGTCGGCCGCGTCTGCTGCTGCCAAAACCACTGCGACTAGGGGTACGACGGGAACCAGAGGAACCGAAACTAGGAGAACGTTTGACATTATCAGATTTACCCGAATTCTTCAGGGTACTGGAACCATAACCGGAACCACTGGGTTTTGTGGTGGTGGTGGTGCTGCGATTGGGACTAGAGGGAGTATTGCTGGGATAACGACGTAAATTGCCAGTAGAACGGAGAGTTTGTCGGTTTTTGACTGCCGGAGGTGGACTATTATGTTTAGTCCGGTATTGATCTACTGCCTGATTATAGGTGGAACCGTAACCACCAAAACCGGTCATCACACCTCCCGGAGTATAGAGGGGAGGAACGTAGTATTGAGGACGAAAGAGCAAACTACCCAAAGCTTGACCAGCAACAGCACCGAAAAAAGGACTCCAAAAACTCGATTCTTGTCGAATCACCACGGTTTCCTGTTGTCCAGTTTGGGGATTGTTCCGCACTTCCGTGACATTATGGACATACTCAATTTTAAAATCTTCGGTCATGTACAGGGTAGCCTGATCACCGTTGATTTCTACTGCGGTTTTTTCCCCTTTAGCAATGTCCTCCTCGGTTAATCTAGCCATTTGCAGGTTAGTGGTGCGAAAGAGGGGAGAAGTCCCCCCAGGGGTGTTTAACAGCATTAAGGTATAAGTGCCATCTCCATCATCATAGGTAGCTTGTTGCACCTCGTAGCGACCGCTACTAACCTGATTGGATTCTCGTCTTACACTACTGTTATTAGCTGACGGTGACTGAGTTTGATTTGACGAGGAACCACAGGCCACCGTTGTGCAACAAAGGGTAAGAATTAAAAAAATTGTCGTTACTTGGCGCAGCATAAGGGCAAAATTAAGACTATAAAGGCAGCAATTCGGGGAAATTGAGTAATAGTTGCTCATTGGTCAATTCATCTCCCAATTGAGCAGGAGAAAAATGTACCTGAATGGCACGCAGCCGACCTTGGTAGTGAAGGTTAATTATTGATTTTAAACCATCTTCCAGGGCCTCTCGATCGGCTAGGCTAGTTTCTAAAGCAGCACTCTCACCCTCGAAGGCTATTGTGATCATAACAACTAAGTTATCGGTGACGGGTAAAGTTAAGGGTTCGTTTTCCCCCACTTCCCCAGACACCGATTCACTTAGGTATCTGGCCGCGGAATCGGTAAACAGTTCGTTAACGTAGTCTCCCGCTTCCCCCTCACTCCAAAAAATATCGCCCTCATTAGCTACAGAAAACCAATAGAGGTTCATCTGCAGCAGATTTTGACAAATTTCTACTAAACCCTCTCCCATGACCTCTAAATCGCCTTCGGAATCGATCGCCTCTCGGCCGGTACGATTAAGAATACCGATCAGCGGTGCGATTTCTTGGCCGTAGAGATGCAAAAATAAGCGACAGACCACATAGCGAGTTTTACCCGCAAATTTTTTGAAGCGATCGCCTAAAGAACTCATAATAGACCTCTGGTAAAAATCAAAAATTGTCGTTAAGGTTAGGAGTCGGTCGTCAGGAGATAGGAGTCAGATAGGAGTCAGGAGATAGGAGTCAGGAGATAGGAGTCAGGAGATAGGAGACTTTTTTATTTATTCTCCCCACTTCCCACTTCCCACTTCCCACCTTCAAGTCAGTAGTCTTGAAGCCATCAGCTGGATCAAGTTGATAATCAAGTAAACAGCCAAAAAAGCCCTCAGCTTTTATTTATTTTGCCATTTTCTAGGCTCCTATGCCTTGATGCCCTGCAAACAGTCTATAATGACTTAAAATCCTATTGGTGTGAGCAAATGGCTGTCCAACTACAACAAGCTTTAGTGGTTGCTTCCTATATCTTGAAACAGCGTCTAGCAGGAAAAAAGCGTTTTCCCTTAGTTTTAATGCTAGAACCGCTATTTCGCTGTAATTTAGCCTGTACTGGCTGCGGTAAGATTCAACATCCCCCAGAAATCCTCCGCAATCATCTTACCCCAGCAGAATGTTTCGCAGCGGTGGAAGAATGCGGGGTTCCCGTGGTTTCCATCCCCGGGGGAGAGCCGCTTTTACATCCACAAATCGATGAAATTGTCAAGGGTTTAGTGGACAGAAAAAAATTCGTCTATCTGTGTACCAATGCCCTGTTATTGGAAAAAAGCCTGGATAAATTTACTCCTTCACCCTATCTTACCTTTAGTGTTCATCTGGATGGTCTCAAAGAACATCACGATCGCTGTGTGGATCGGGAGGGAGTATTCGATAAGGCAGTAAAAGGGATTAAAGCGGCGAAAGAGAGAGGTTTTCGGGTTACTACTAATACCACGGTTTTTGAAGGCACAGATCCGCAAGAAATGCAGGAATTTTTCGATTTTCTCGCTACTTTGGGCATCGATGGCATGATGATTTCCCCGGGTTATAGTTATGAGTGGGCCCCGGATCAAGATAGTTTCTTGAAACGGGAGCAAACTAGAGCTTTATTCCGAGAAATTCTCTCACCCTGGAAATCACGCCAGAAAAAGTGGAATTTTAACCATAATCCTCTCTTTCTCGATTTTCTCATCGGTGAACAGGACTATGAATGCACCCCTTGGGGTAGTCCTAGCTATAGTCTTTTAGGATGGCAAAAACCCTGTTATCTGCTCAACGAAGGTCATTACAAAAGCTTTCGGGAACTTTTAGAAGAAACCAATTGGGATAACTACGGTCGGGCCAGTGGCAATCCGCAATGTGCCGATTGTATGGTACATTGCGGCTATGAACCGACCGCGGCCATGGCAGCTTTTAAACCGGCTAATATGGGACGTGCCATGCAGAGTTTAATCGGAGTCTAATCCTAAACTGATTCTAACCAGACGGCGGGGACTTGACTAGGGCGATCGGGTAATTGCATCCATCCCATTTCGCACAGACGAATTACCGAAGTTAATTTTTCTACCAAAGCGGGATCGAAACGAATCCCGCTATAATTTTGACATCGTTCTAGGGCCTCTCCTAAATCTAGAGCTAGTCGGTCGCCTCGCGGTTGAGTTAATTCCTGAAAATAGGCGGATAATCCTAAAATTCTCGACTCTAGGCTGATTTCTTCCCCTTTTAAGCCGTTGGGAACACCGCCACCATCCCAGTATTCAAACTCATGGTAAATAATCTGTTGAATTGGGGCTAATTCGGGCATAGTGGCGAGTAATTGCGCTCCTAATACCGATCTATCCCGCCAAAATAACGCATTTGCTCCCTCTAACTGACTGGCACGCTGTCTAAAAACTTCGATCGGAGCCTCCGCTAGACCGATGCGGTATAATAAACCTGCTAATCGTAAGCGTCGCAATCTCAGGGTGGGTAAATCGAGCAATTGTCCCAACATTTCCGCTAAAGCGGCCACCTGTAGGGAAGCAAGGGGATTATCAATATCTCTTTCATCGACTTTTTGAGCCATTCTGAGAAAAGCTTGCAGTTTATTCGCGGCTAAATTTTTATTTAAACGGGATGCTTGTCCTTCTAAGTCGCTTAATTCTCGCGTTTGTCTGCTGACGGTGACTAACTGCTGTTGACTGGTTTGCAGATAGGTGACAATGCGAGAGACTACTCCGGTTAAATCCGTGGGAATGGGATTAATATTTTGACTAATTTCCTGCTGTTGTCTGCTTAAATCGGCCGCTAGACTGGGATTATAGGGATGCAGACGCTCAATTAAGATCCTAGCGGCTTTTTCGACTAAATCGCGATCGAATGTCCATAAACCGTAGAATTTTCGCTCCGTGTCTATTTGGGGTTGACTATCGGACCGGTATTCTTCCGGGGATAACTCATGACAGAGTACCATGGAGGCGTAATCGGGGGAAAGAATGATTAAATTCCACTCATTAACCAAACTATCGCTATTATCTAAGTTCACTAGCGAAACATTCTCTAAACTGCCGGTTTTATGCTCAGAAAAACCACTATCGGCCACGGCAGCGATCGCAATATGACGAGAAGAGCGAGCGATATCTAAATAGCGCTCTGCTTCCTGTAAATACCATTTACCCTGTTGAAAGGTGACTAAGACCAGTGGTTTATTTGTACTGTCTGGGCTGCTAGTTTGCAAGATATGATCTTCAAGAGCATGACAGAGAGCCACCAGGGTATTCTTAAAATAGACCCCGTAACTGCTGGGTAATCGTCCTGATGAAGCTCTTTTTAATTGTTCTAAGCTGGATTCTACGGTCATAGGTGGCAAGATTAGGGGAAGTGGGGTGTGGGGTGTGGGGTGTGGGGTGTGGGGTGTGGGGTGTGGGGAGACGGAGTAGGGGAGACGGAGTAGGGGAGCAGGGAGAAAAAACTGATGACTGATAACTGATGACTGATGACTGATTACTGATTACTGTCTCCTCATTGCTTTTTAATTAATTTTATGACCTTAGTGATTTGTCCTGGTTTTCATGATTCTAGATTGACCGAGGATTTTTTAGGACATCTGGGGAGTAAATCGGTCAAATTACGTCCCTATATTATTATTTCTCCTTTTTCTTGCTTAAATGAAGCTTTTTTACCGGGAGAAGACCTAACCTTGATTGGGTTTAGTGCGGGGGTGGTAAATGCGATCGCTTTAGCCTATTATTGGCAAGCTCAAGGGGTGAAAATTCGAGCTTTAATTGCTCTGGACGGTTGGGGAGTGCCATTAATCGGTAATTTTCCCATTTATCGCCTTAGTCACGATTATTTTACCCATTGGAGTTCCTGTTTATTGGGTAGCGGTCAAGAAAATTTTTATGCGGATCCCCCTGTAGATCATCTTAGCCTCTGGTCGTCCCCCGATCGAGTGATTGGTTGGTCTGTCAATGGTGATTTTGTCCAACGCACCACAGCCTTAACTTTTTTATCTAAAATCGGTTAGGCGAGAATCAATTAAGTATAATTGGCTAGTCCCCTCCCCATCTTCCCTATTTCTTTACCGCTGCCGACTAATGAGTACACCAGTTCTGAGTTCTTCGATTCTCTTGGTGGGAATTGAGGAGAATATCGCTAAATTAGCTAGTGCGGACTTGCAAGAAGCAGGTTATCGTCCCCTGATTGTGCCTAGCATTGATATCGCTTTCCCAGAAGTGGAAAGTTGGCAGCCAGCGATGATTATACTCGATCGTTTCCTGGCGGAGGAAGCGGGTGTGACTTTTTGTCGTCGTTTACGTTCCCAGGGAAGTCGCGTTTATATTATTTTATTAGTATCTCAAGAAACCCTAGAAGAACGTCTCGCCTGTTTGGAAGCGGGAGCCGACGATTATTTTCTCAAACCCTATAATTCGCAATCTTTTCTCAAATTAATCCGTTTTTACCTGCAACCTCTGGAAACTATCCCCGAACAATTGCGCTTCGGTGACTTAGTATTAGATTTAGTCACTCGTCGTCTCTCCTATAAAAACAAAAATATTGAGTTGACGATGAAGGAATTTGAACTGCTGCGCTACCTGATGATTCACCCGAAAGAAGTATTATCAAGGGATCAAATTCTCGAGAATGTCTGGGGAGACGAATTTCGAGGAGAATCAAACGTTATTGAGGTATATATTCGCTATTTACGCCTGAAAATGGAGGCTGGTGGTCAAAAACGCCTCATTCATACCGTGCGCGGTGTCGGCTACGTTTTACGCGAATCTTAACAGTGATCAGTAATCAGTGATCAGTAATCAGTGATCAGTAATCAGTGATCAGTAATCAGTGATCAGTAGATTGCTTTTATTTAATCTCCCTACACCCTACACCCCACACCCCACACCCCACACCCCACACCCCACACCCCACCACCCTAGTCAAGCTCTGCTATTCGATCTGGATGGAGGTGGGGGAATCGATGGGAGGGGTGGAATTACCAGGGGTAATAGTTTGACGGTATTGACTATAAAGACGGTCGCGCCAGACAAAAAAGCCCTCGTAGGCGCTATTATCAGCTAACCCCGGAATCCCCTTGCCTTGCAATTCCGGGGGTAAGTTGAGATAGGAACCCTGGGGAAACTGAAGCAGTACACTTAATCCCGCCACGGCTAAATCGGCTAAAGTAGGCTGATCCCCGACTAAATAGGGACGATTGGCTAAAATGAGGTTTAAAGCTTCTAAGTCCTGTTGTAGCCCTTTTTTAGCCGTATTGATAGCATCTTTTCCCAGACCTACACCCGTCCCAAAAATATCAATTAATTCCCCCGGCAAGGAACCCAGCAACAAGCGCATAAAATCGGGAGTTTCCCGGGGTAAAAAAGCGGTACGAAAGTTTTGATTTTGGGCAAAAGCGCCGAGAAAAGCGGTTCTTCCTTTTAATCCCAGGGATTCATCGGCCCATTCTTCGATTAATAAACATTGACCCCGTTGAAGGGGATCTGTAGGGATAATTGGTTTTTCAGGATACTTGCGATCGAGATAAAAAGCAATCTCCGTCGAGTCGGCAATATAGGTATCACCATCTTTGAGGACGGGAACCTGTCGCTGTCCAGAAAGACGGAATAATTCTAATTGTCCCACCCCCGGCACCACGTCCCTTTTTTTATAGGCAAGTCCTTTATAGTCAAGGATGAGACGGACTTTCTCGCAATAGGCAGATAGTTCAAATTGATAGAGTTCTAGCATAGGATGATATGGCCTCTCGATAAATCAGTTTCTCCCTGATTACTCTAACCCTATCGGGCATCGATCGCCTAAACTTAAAGACTTTACTCCGATTTTGCTCGAACATTTGTACTAAAAACGAGAAAGGCGAAAAAATAATCTTTTGCTAATTTTAGAGACCAAATGTAGCAAACCGAACTCAATAGCTGCACGCTTTTAGGTTAGGATATTTTCAAGCGCCAGAAGAGCCGGAATAACTTATATATTCCGGTAAACTGACTTGCGAGAGACCAATAGCATAACCTCATAGTAGAGGTGTGCGAGGGTGGGCGACTTTCTCGGATCAGAGGTTACTATGCAATTATCCAGTGACGTTTTTAATCAGGTAGTTCGCTATCTCGACAGCCACGAAGAAAAATTACGGATCAAAAAATTAATCTTTTATATCTGTAAAAAATATTGGGAAAATGATCCTAATACTTTAGACGGTGTGGCGATGGAAGACTTGGTGAAGGAGTTAGTGCAACTCAAAACCAGTAAGGAACAATTAACTTTTTCTGTTTATAAGTTAGTTAAAACCCTAAATCGTCCTGAAGTTTATGCGGGAGTAGCCACGGTTATTATTGAGCAAATCAGTAAATTATATAGTAATATTGCTGCCGCCTATGACACCCAATTATCACCATTAGAACCAGCAGTTAACCCTAGATTTACCACCGTTAATAATGCTGTCAACAACGGGGAAGATAATTCCCTAAGACAAGTGGTTAATAGCCTAGAAAATCATCTAGAGACGGAGAGAATGCAAAAATTAATGTTTGCCGCCTGTAAAAATCGTTGGGAAAATGATCTATCGGTGATTAATAATTATGGCTTAAAAAATATTATTTTAGAACTGAGGCAAAACAATCCTAACTTCTTAAGCTTGCGAGAAACTCTCAACCAAGTTGCCGAAAATCTTAATAAAAAATCTCTATACCTTCCCCTAGCTGAGATTATTCTTACCCAGCTAGAGCCTTTCTACGATACTAATAACGATTACAAAGAAGAGGATAATGAGTCAAAAAGTCAAATCTTTAATGATCAAATGGTTCATCTAAATGATGATTGTGATTCTTCGGCTAAAACTTCATCTTTCTCTTCCTCTAGAAGTAAACCTGTGGATTTTGCCTCTTCGAGAATGGAATTGCCCTTTGCCGAGCCAGCTTTCTTAAACAATAACCCCAGTAATTACCCACAAATTTCTGACTATGACCCCTTTGAAATTCGTTTAGAAATTTTGCGTTATGCTAATCCTTTACGAGCCAAAATATTAATTTTCTCGCTCCTATTTTATCCTTGGGATCAGAACAGTCAAGATTGGTTAACCCTGCGAAGTTATACCCTAGAAGATTTACTACAAAAACTGATCGAAAGTGGGAAATCTCTCAAGGATATCGAAATTCAACTATACCATATTGCTCAAACCCAAATGGATAGGGATGCTAACGTTCAAACCGCTGGTATTCTGGTGCAAGCTTTGCAAAAAATTTTTTAATTTTTTACCCCAATTTTTCTGAATATTCTACCTATGAAACCCACCGAACTAATTGCACGTTATGCCGAGGGAGAAACTCAATTTAGTGGCTTAAAATTACCCGGAGTTAATTTAGTTGGCACTGACTTGATTGGCATTGTTTTAAATGGAGCAGATCTGCACGGAGCCAATCTTCTCTTTACCTATCTTAACCGGGCTAATCTCGCTCAAGCTAATCTCGTGGCGGCTAATTTAAGCGGTGCTAGTCTCAACCAAGCTGACTTAAATGGGGCAGATTTACGCAGTGCCAATTTACACGGAGCGCAGCTACAAGGAGCTAATCTTCGTGATACTGATATAACCCTAGCTATTCTACTTGATGCTAACTTGATCGGAGCGGATTTACGAGGGGCTGATTTAAGTAGTGCTAACCTCACTGGTGCTTGTTTGCGGGGAACAAATATGCGTCAGGAAAAGAAAAATAGTAACACTAATTTACAAGGAGCTAATCTCTATCGCGCCGACCTGCAAGGGGCTAATATGAGAGGGGTTAATCTGGTGCGCGCTAATCTAGTAGGAGCCAATTTAAAGGAGGCTAATTTGTGCAATGTTGACATCAGAAATGCGGATTTAACTAATGCTAATCTGCAAGGTGCTTTACTCACTGATGCCAATTTAGTCGGGGTGTCTTTAGTGGGAGCAAATCTAGCGGGAGCCAATTTAGTGCGGTCAAAAATGAGCGATACGGAAGCAATAGGTGCAAATTTCCATAGTGCAATTATGACTCACATAAAATTCGATCGAGCTAATCTTAGTCAAGCTAATTTTCAAGCGGCAAGAATGAATCATGCTGACTTAAGAAGGGCTAATCTTTCAGGAGTTAATCTTAGGGAAGCGGATTTAATCGATGCTTTCTTTGCTAGAGCAAATCTCACCGGTGCTGATTTAAGTAATGCTAATCTAACTGGTGCTGAGTTAATGAGTGCTAATCTCATGGGAGTTAACTTCCGCGGTGCAATTATGCCCGATGGCGGGATTAATAATTAAAATTACTAGACAGTGTTGTTGGCAATTATTCTGGTATAATTAGGGGTAGAATTGAGGCTAGTATTATGGTTGAGCCAGCAATTATTGCAGAAGATATGGGCAAAATCTACACCACGATTACAGTTATCAATCGCGCCGATCAAATTCGTGCGGAAGATGGTATGGTCGCGCCGGAACAAATTCGCTCTCTTACCCTAGAAAATGTCTTGGTGGATACGGGGGCAACTACTCTTTGTCTGGTGCCGGAAGTCATCTCCCGCTTGGGTTTACAGCTTTTAAAAGAAGTAGATGTGGCTACGGCTAAAGGCATAGGAAAAGCGAGAATTTTTCGCGATGCCACCTTGATTATTGCGGGACGGGAAGGGACTTTTGAATGTTTGGAATTACCCAGAGGTCAAAACAATTTATTAGGAGTAATTCCTTTAGAAGCTTTGGGATTAGAACCGGATCTTCGTAGCCAAAAATTGCGAGTTTTACCCACGGAATCCCACGAGACTTATTTAACAATTTTATCGAACAAAATAGCTCTATAAAATTACTTTTTGTCTGACTGTTCCGGCTCTTTCAGCTATAGCGACAATCTCGATTTCTTGACCAGAAACTCCTTTAATTACCCATTCCACCGTACAGCGATAATCTAAACCGTGAGCGAGACTACTATATACTTTATTTGATCGCCCTTCTAAGTGACCGATTTCCTGCTCTAATTTTCCCACTATTAAACTCACCTCATCGCCTAAATTTAACTTGACTTGAATGGGACGAACTATCTTTCTTTCCAGTGCTTTTTTACTGGTATAAGTGGGTAAGAATCCCTGATTTTCCAACTGTAAAACTAGATGATAAATACCATTTCCCTCCGACTTAAGATCGAGACGAGAGATAGCTAAAAGAGGTGACATCAAAGCATGGGCAATAGTAAACTGACATTGTTTCTCACATAAATCCGGTAAATACTTTTCTGGGGCATTTTGCCAGACATTTTTAAAGTCCCAACCGCCAATTTCCACCTCTCCCAATTGGGGATGATCAAAACTTTGCCAATTAATAAAACCCTTTCCCGCTAAATTCTCATCATTCCAACGCTGTAACTTCAATTCATCTTCAAAAGGATGCCAGCGAAACCATTGAATATAATCATCTTTTTTCACTGCTGCTTGGGTGGGTGCATCCCATAACTCCACCGTAAAACCATACCAACCAAAATGATCGTAGCCGTAATCATCCATGGCACCGTTGGTCACTTCTTTGGGATGATAACGAAAATCGTGATAGACAGAAACGCATTCATAACCAGTCATTGCTTTTCCCTTATCAGCAATATATTTATACATTTCTAAGTCTTCCACGGGGAAATATTCATCGGGATGGGTGCTATAGGGACGCAACATTACTGCCGAATAGGTATGATAGGTAACGAAGCCATTAATATTGGTGTTATTTGACCAAAATTCGGCTTCCGCACGGGTTTCTGGCTCGGAAAAAGGAAAATCTCCGGCCCCCTGTTGTTCCCCTTCAGGAACCCAATAAACGGGATAATTGCGGTTAAAATCCAGACCCTCTAGGGTGGGGGCAGTGGTAAAATTATAGCCATCGTAATCGCGGATTAAACCTTCGGTGAGCAAAGTGTAAAAAGTTCCTTCAAATTCCTCTGGTTCGCGACGCACCATAATGCGAGGATCTTGTTGGGAAATTTTCCAAGCGCCACAGGTATCTTTTTGGCGCATTTGTAGGATTAAACCATCGCCGTTAATATCTTCAGGATATAGCCCCGGTTTCTCATCCGTGTGGGGATAGGGGCGAATACTCGATCGTAACAGATAGGGAGTAGTGAGATATTTTTCCGCTCCATCCACGGCTAATCGCGGCAAAATATAGACAGTGTAATGGTCAAGAAGTCTGGTAATTTGGGAATTATGACCGTATTGGCGCAAAAGATGGGAGATAGTGTAGAGAGCGACGGCAGAGCCTGTTACTTCCCCCGCGTGGGTGTTAGCATCGATCCAATAGGCAGGTTTTTCTAAATAGGGGCCTGTGGCTTGATTTGTTAGGGTAGTTAACCAGATATCTCGATTTTCGTAGCTTTTACCGATCGAGGTGAGGCTAATTAAATTAGGATAGGATGAAGCTAGGTTTTTCAGGAAAGAAACTAATTCGGCGTAGGGGTAATAGTGGCTAAAATCAAACATCATCTTCTGCAAGTAAAAAAAGGATTCTTGGGTTAATTTGACAAAATATGGGATGATAACAGTAGAAAACTATGGATAGTCAAGATATCGCTCGCTATATTGAAGAAACTAACGGTATTTCCAAGCCTTGGCTGTTGGTGCAATTGCGTCTCAAAAAACTGCAAGAACGTCGTGCCAGTCTTTCCCAACAGGAATATATCCAAGAATTGGATGATATTCAGCAAGACTTAATGAAATTGGGCGAATGGTGGCGAGGTATCGAGTCAGAAGTCTTTAAACCCTAAGCGGTGGCGATAATCTGTAATACTCGCGGTAAATCCTCAAATTCGCCGATGATGCGTTTCACCGGTTGCGGCCAAACCCGGACTAAAGTGGGAATAGCAGAGACATGATTAGATTCTGCTTGTTCTGGATGTTTAGAGATATCGATCACTTTCAGAGTATAGGGATGGTGTAATTCTCGTTCTAGAAGCTGATGGATCGATTCTAGGGTGTGTTTAGTATTGGCATTATTACCGGAGACAAATAACCGCAAAACATAACCCTTGGGACTAGGATTGGTATAGTCAGAGTCAGAATTAATCCCTGAAGTGGTTGGGGGACGCTCCTGATAACGGAGAATCAGATCGTGGGATTGCCAAAGTTGGGGAAACTGCTGACGATAGGTTTCTAAGATAGTGGGATTAGAGGATTGTTCCTGCCAGGGTACAGTAAACCAAGCTCGATCGTCCGTGGCGAAAATAGCATTTAATAAAGGCTGATAGCGACGGACAAGGGGATAGACTTCGGCTCTAGTATGAATACGGTGACTGTAGGGATCTCGCCAGCGATCGATGGTAGCAGTAAAACTAGGAACTAAAAAATGGGGGGGTTCTGACAACCCTAAAGCGGACTGGAGAGCGGCGCAGAGATTCAGATGCCAATGAGTTTGTTTATCAGGATCGATACAGTAAATTAGATCGCCCCCGGGGGTAAACAGGGCGATGCCTTTAAAAATATCGGGCAACACAATCGCGGAAGTGGTCACTTGAGGGGTTCCCCTAGAGAATAAGTAGGAGCTTCTATTTTTCTAGCCTACTAAACTCTTGATCCCTGAACAATTTCCTTCAGGGTTTTTCTAGATTCTACCCCGCAGCATCATCGCCAGTTCATTGGGGACCGGGGACATGGCCATGGCTACCCCCTCGGTAATCCGTCCCTCTTGATAGAGGTTAAACAGGGATTGATTAGTGGTAATCATGCCGTGGTATTCGCCGTCTCTCATTAATTCGATAATTTCGTCATTTTTGCCGCTGCGAATGTAATCTTTGACGGCCTCTGTATTGACGAGAATATCGTAAAAAGCGGTCCGTTTACCGTCGGTGGTGCGACATAAACCCTGCGAGATAATACAAACTAAAGATTCTGTGATCGCCAGCCGCGGCGATTCCCGTTCCTCGGCACCATAAAGAGTTAAAATCCGCTCCAGGGTTTTTACAGCGCTGTTGGTGTGCAGGGTTCCCAGGACTAAGTGACCGGTTTGGGCAGCTTTCAGGGCAGTATTGACGGTGACTTTGTCCCGCATCTCCCCCACCAGAATAATATCTGGGTCTTCCCGCAAACAGGCTTTTAGGGCATTATCGAACTCATGGGTGTGTATTCCCACTTCCCGTTGTTTGATCAAACTGCGACGACTTTTATGGACAAATTCGATCGGGTCTTCGATGGTGATAATATGTTTGGGGTGTTCTTTATTGATGTAATCGATCATGGCTGCTAGGGTGGTGGATTTCCCTGAACCCGTCGGACCGGTGATTAAAATCAATCCCTTCTGTACATCGCACACATCCCGGAAGACCATCGGTAAGCGCAATTGTTCCATAGTGGGGATTTTCATGGGAATCAGACGCAAAACCATCCCCGGACCGCGCAGACTTTCAAAGATATTAATCCGCGCTCTAGCGAATTCGTACTGAGTCGCACCGTCAAATTCTAGGTCTTTTTTAAAGCGAAGGATTTCTTCTTCACCGAGGATTTCGCGTAACCAACTATAAAAAGTGTTGATGTCAATTTCAGGATAGTCGAGAATAATCATTTCGCCACGATCCCGCATCCGGGGTTGTTCTCCAACCCCCAGGTGAACGTCCGAATAACCCCGATCAAAGGCAAACTGGATCAAATATTCTAAGGTGGGTTGGTTGGAGGCGCGACTGTGGGGAGAACGTGGTGGCGATATTTGACCATTTTGCGGCATATTTGGCACTTGTTTGGCCTGCGTCGCCACCTTTTGCGTCATTTCTTGATTTATCTCTGGTGTGGTTCCTTTGATTAACTCCGAGGGAGGTATCGGGATGGAGGGAACCGGCAGCGGCTGCAGTGATCGCGAGGAAGAATTGGGATTTGGACTCATGAGCAATAGGGGTTTTTCCTTTACTATTCCCCGATTGTACTAACATCTCATCCTCAATTTCTCAATTCCTGACAGACGTTAGATTGAGGAGTACGGAGTCAGTAGTCTCCGAGTCAGGGGAATTAAGAGTGAACGGTAATTAATCTATCTCCCTCAGAGGCTATAGTAACTATAATCACCCTTTCAGACCCCAAAATTGTTACAATGGAGGTTTAGGGCTGATAATTTTGACTACTCATTTCTGTTTGATCGTCAGTCTTAGGGGAGGTAAATACGATGAATAGTCTGCCAAGTTCAGTCGAACGGGAAAATTTAGGACAATTTTTGTTAGAAAATCTGCAAAATATTACAGATAAACTCGATCAAATTGTCACCGATTCTGATCGGATAATACTGGATAATTTACTACAAGAAACTAAGATTTTAGTTGAGCAAGTTAAGGATAACTCTAAAACTTATCAAGCAAGAGCCGATATATTTTATCAAATTAATAAATTATGGTTTCAGGTATGGAAACAGTATAGAGATGAGGATTCAGCACTGGAGTTAATCCAATATATAGACCAATTTACTAATCAAATTACTGCCTATAATCAATTATTTATCAGCCTTGCTCAGATCAATGAGGGAAAGACTGGTGAAGAAAAAGCCGATTTAATCAGAGTGGTGGAAGGTTCACTCCTTCTCTCGGAAACGATAGATGTGTTTATTGATATGTTTGCCGATTCAGAACTAGAGCAAATTTACCAGGGAGCTAAAAATGCTCTATCGGTTTCTAATCGTACTATAACCGAATATTTCCAAGATACTGAAACATCCGATTTAGTCACCAAACTGAGAGCCTATTATAGTTTAATAATTTTCAGAATTCAAGAGCGATTTAATCCTAGTAATGTATCTTTAGAAATTACCTCTCATTCCCTAACAGATGATTTAAGCGATCTTGATCCTTGGACAAGAGACTTAGTGGGTGTTGTCGATTTAGAAACTGAAAAATCTTCGTCTGAAAACTGGTTAGATAATCTTTCTGGATCAATTTCTGATCAGGAGGTTTTTGAGAAAGCATTAGAATATGGGCGTGTTTTTCGTCAGAATGTATCCTCAGAAACTACCTCTCATTCCCTAACAGATGACTTAAGCGATCTTGATCCTTGGACAAGAAACTTAGTGGGGGTTGTTGATTTAGGATCAGAAGACCCAAAAGAATCGTATATTGATTATTTAGTGGAGAAGTATCGGTGAAACGAGTCTTATTCGACAGTGATGTATTGCTAGATGTTTTGGGTAAGCGTGAACCACATTTTCCAGCATCTGTACAAGCATTCAATACAGTTAAGACAGGTAAAACTCAAGGATATATTTCTGGTCATGCCGTCACTAATATTTATTATATTTTGTCTAAAAAAAACGGAAGGGAAAGCTCAAGAAAATTGGTGATAAGTCTTCTAGAGAATTTGCAAGTTGCTAGGGTGACAGACGCAATAATTAGGCAAGCATTGGCAAGTCAGATGAAAGATTTTGAAGATGCCGTTACCAGTGCCGTTGCTGAATCAGAAAAGCTAGAAATAATCATAACGCGAAACCTAAGAGATTTTGCTGTTTCCCCCGTTCCCGCAATGCTACCAGTAGATTTTTTATCGATTCTTTAACTAATGCTTCGGTAAACGTAAACCATCTGATCGCATGGGGATTAAAATCTGAGTTAAACTGCGTAATTGTTCGGCCGTTCCCATACAAATTAACAGATCCCCGGCCATTAATTCCGTATCGCCAGTGGGTCCCCCGATTAGCGTACCATCAGCGCGACGTATAGCCAAAACTAAAGCCCCCGATCGAGATCTTAAATGTGCTTGACTAAGACTTAAACCGACACAGGGACAAGTCCTCGGATCGATTAGAAATTCCTCCATATAAAACGATCGATCGGTTCCTGTTAAAATACCATCAACAAAATCCATCACCTGGGGTCGTAGGGCCGCAGCCGCTAATCTTCTACCGCCGGTAATATAGGGAGATACCACCGCATCGGCCCCGGCCCGTTGTAATTTCTGTACTGCTTCCTCGGTACTGGCCCTAGCAATGGCGCGAATTTTCGGGTTAAGAGTTTTAGCAGACAACACTGTATATAAATTCTCCGCATCGGAAGTTAAAGCGGCCACAATACAAATAGCGCGTTCGATTCCTGCCATTTGTAAAGATTTATCTAAGGTGGCATCTCCTTGAACAACAATATAATTTAATTCTTTGGCCCGATTTACCTGTAGGGGGTCTGTATCAATAACTACAAAAGGAATATTTTCTGCGTAAAATTCGATCGCTACCTGTCTGCCTGTGCGACCTAAACCACAGATGATATAGTGTTCTGATAGTCGATCGATCAAGCGTTTCTCCTGTCTCTGTTTGAGTCCCTCTTGAAAATAGCCTTGAATTAAAGCTTCGGTCAAGCGATTAACAATATAACCGATGCTGACTACTCCCATGATAATCAAAACCATTGTAAACAGTCGTCCCCGTTCACCTAGGGGATTAATTTCGCCAAAACCGACGGTAGCGAGGGTACTAATCGTCATATAGGCCGAATCTAGCCAACTCCAACCCTCGATCAGATGATACCAAAGCGTACCCAGCAAAAATACCACAATCAGGGCAAAAATTCCCCCGATTAATTCCTGACGCAGACGACGATATTTATCTTCACTGATAGACAAGCAAAATTCACCCCTAACACTGTCTAGTAACTTACAATGAAATCAGTTTTTAATCTAAATAACCCGTCCTTCTCAGACGGATTTGATTATAATTTCCCCTATGTCTAATCGCGCAGGAGTTCCCCAGTGAGTCCAGAAACCCTTTTAGAACCAACCCTAGTTGATCCCACTCCCAATTTAAACCCGAATCAACCCTTTGATCGAGATAGTTTTAACAGCTATGTGATGAATACTTATGGTCGTTTTCCCATTGCGATCGCCAAAGGGTTAGGCTGTCTTCTCTGGGATACTTCCGGTAAACAATACCTTGATTTTGTCGCGGGAATTGCCACCTGTACCCTCGGTCACGCGCACCCTGCTTTAATTGAAGTGGTTAGCCAGCAAATCCAAAAACTCCATCATGTCTCGAATTTATACTATATTCCCGAACAAGGGGAACTAGCTAAATGGATTGTCGATCATTCCTGCGCTGATAAGGTCTTTTTCTGTAATTCCGGTGCGGAAGCGAACGAAGCGGCAATTAAATTAGTGCGGAAATATGCCCATACGGTGCTAGATTTCCTCGAACAGCCAGTTATTTTAACTGCTCATGCTAGTTTTCACGGTCGCACTTTAGCTACCATCACCGCAACCGGTCAACCGAAGTACCAAAAAGACTTTGAACCCCTGATGCCGGGGTTTGCCTATATTCCCTATAATGATATCGAAGCGGTGGAAAATGCGATCGCTGACCTCGATGAGGGTAATCGTCGGGTGGCTGCGATTATGTTGGAACCCTTGCAGGGTGAAGGGGGAGTACGTCCGGGAAATATCGAATATTTCCAACGTTTACGGCAAATTTGCGACGAAAATAACATTTTGCTTGTCTTTGATGAGGTACAGGTGGGAGTCGGAAGAACCGGTAAACTCTGGGGTTATGAGAATTTAGGGGTAGAACCGGATATTTTCACTTCTGCCAAGGGTTTAGCGGGGGGTATTCCCATCGGTGCAATGATGTGCAAAAAGTTCTGTGATGTGTTTGAACCGGGTAGTCATGCGAGTACCTTTGGGGGTAATCCGTTCGCTTGTGCCTCAGCTTTAACAGTATTACAAACCATTGAACGGGATCACATTCTCGAAAATGTCCAGCAGCGAGGGGAACAATTACGCAGCCGTTTACGCGTGATTGCTTCTCAATATCCCCATCTATTTGTCGATGTGCGCGGTTGGGGTTTAATTAATGGTATGGAAATTAATTCAGAAAGTGAGTTGGTTTCATCTACTATTGTTAATGCAGCCTTGGCCGAGGGTTTATTAATTGCCCCCGCAGGTCCGAAAGTTCTCCGTTTTGTACCTCCTTTAATTGTCTCGGAAACAGAAGTAGATGAGGCTATGGATAAGCTAGAAGCAGCCATCGCTAAAGTGGTTTAATTTCAGTTATCAGTTATCAGTTATCAGATGTAAGTTTTAAGTTGACAGTTCCCAGTTATGAGTCAATTCTTTTTGAGCTTTATCACCCTAACTGTCACTTTTTCACTGATTACTGGTGACTGTTTACTGATAACTGATTTATGTGGCATCCTGACGCTTATCAAGCTTTAATTGCCGAGAATTATCCCCAAGTTGCGGCAATCTACGAGGAACTAATCGATAACAATCCCGAAAATATTTCTGACTATTGGTACTTGGGAGTTGCCTATCTTCTGCAAAATTTAGAAGCAGAGGCACAGGTGGTGTGGCAAAATGTTTTAAGAGGAGGTAATCCGGAAGAAGTTAAGCAATGGCAAGCAGAATTAGAAGCGGTTTTAGACGCAGAAGCGCGACGACAACAAAGAAAAGGTGATCTGGCAGCTGTAGAATATTTTCGCTATCATCTACAGGAAATTGTTCCCAAGTCAATTAATAATTTATTAGCTTTATTCGACTTAGCTTTAGATTTAGAAATATTTGATCCTGAAGAACTACGGTTCTTCCGAACTTACACTGTAGAAAATTCCCCAAGCTCCCTCTCTGTCCAGCAATGCTCTAAAGTTGATAAATATCAATCTAACAAAAACTCAAAGCCCTATTGTACAAACTTTACAAGCATGAGTTGTTGATAGTTT
>NZ_JADBUB010000145.1:0-40302 GCF_020245865.1 Microcystis sp. M169S2 | reverse complement strand
TCTTTGGATTAATTTTCGGGTGCTATCAATCGCTTTTGCTTTAGATAGGGTGATTAATTGGACTGTAGCTAAACCAATCGAAGTTTGAGGAATGTTTTCTAATTCATTCAGATAAATCCGTCTCACTCGCTCGGAGTTGAGGAGTTCCCGATAGCGTTGAACTTGATTGGTTTCTACTTGAGGGTTAGGATAGACAATCACACCCCGCCAATCATTGGTTAAGTCAGTTTTACTGAGATATAAGAATATTTCGGTGAAAAAGCGCTGATAAAAAGCCTCATCTTCTTGAAATTGTACCTCATACTAAATCCGTTGAGTAACGCACAGAAAACGGGTTTCTCCGAGAAACCCGTTTTCTACTCATGCATTGGCTTCGGTGATAGGGAGTTGAATTAATTCAAAGAAGATAGAGGGGAATGATTGAAAGAGTTGATAAAAAATCGTGTCAGTTTTCATGCTCTTATTTTATAGCACTACGCGCTAAGATTAGGACGTTTTGCTCACCCCTAACGCCCCTTAATAAAGGGGGGAATAAGGACCGACTTTAACCCCTAAAATAGCTCAATCTTAATCATTACTGATTAATTTAAGATGTTTCCTTGGCGAACCCTTCCAGTCTCTCCCTGATGGGCTTTTTTCCGGATTCATCAATAAAAAACGGAGAATACTTGACAAATTCGGGGGGGGGGGTAGAATGAGGCTGCTTATTGCTGTTAAGCAATGATTTATGGGGTATAAATATCAATTTTTCCCCATTATTAGCCATGAAATTAACTTGTCAATTAATCAAAAATGACTAATCAACTGCTAAAAGCCCTTTGCCTTCCTGCGGTGACTTGTGCCGTTTTCACTGCCATTCCCGCCCATGCAGCCGTTTTTACCGCTACCTATACGGGTACTGTTTTCAGTGCTACTGTCGATAACGTTACTGCCGGTGATACTGCGGTTATTACCTATCAGCTTGACAATGGGGGAACTTCCCTGTTCAACCAAACATGGAACGCCAGTAACATTGTGACTGTCACCTTCAATTTTGGTAATGGGGCCCACGTTACCACCTTTAATCCTAATGGGGGTGATGGGTTGGATGGTACTACAGGAAGCTTTGTCACCAATGCCTCAGGACAGTTAACGGCTGTTCCTTTTGTTTGGTCTGATTTGAGTAATGTCAATGTCGTCTCAACCAATTCTACACAAACACCTAACGCATGGCTCGTGGATGGGTTCAATGGTGTTTACTATACTAATAATTTCGGCAAAAGGGTCGATTTGACCAATGTATCAGGTAATATCGTTGCTGCTAACTGGACCATTCAACCTGCCCAGACACAGACAACCCCCGAACCAGGCACCCTTTTAGGCTTATTAGCGGTGGGTTCTCTGGGTTTATTGGCTCGCAAACGTCAATAAATGACCAATTCTATGGTAAGGAAGGTTTAAAAGCCTTCCTTTTTGGTTAGGGAAAAAGGCGCTCTCGCTTATTGAATTTTGGCACATAATGGATAAGTAGCTAGACACAATTAATTACACATATCTAATACTAAGTAGGGTCTGCTGAAAAAGTACGGGCGAAGCATTCGGATAGAAAATCTACGGTTTCACCGATAGGTTATTGCCCGAATGCTTCGCCCCTACAGAACGCGGGCCGATGAAGACGCAAGGTTTTGAACGACGATTCTCTCAAAATCTTGCACCTGTTTCGGAAGAAAAGCCCCAAAACCCTTACTTTGCCTACATTTCACATTTATTCAGCAAACCCTAAGTAGGTAGGTATTAAAAACTTTCAGATCCCCCCGCCTATCGGCACCCCCCTTATCAAGGGTAGATCCCCCCGCCTATCGGCACCCCCCTTATCAAGGGGGGCAGGGGGGATCAAACCTAAAATCCATTTTTAATTTAATTATAACCAGCTACTTAACTAGGGTTTATAACTGGGAAAATCGATATAACCTTCCTTGTCAAAAGAATACCAATCTTTCATCTCAGCATCGGGATTAAGGGGCCAATTATTGGCGAATCTTTCCACCAAATCGGGATTACTGATATAGGGGCGACCGAAAGCAATTAAATCCGCATCTCCTAACTGAATAGCGGCTTCAGCAGTTTCTTTTGTATAACCACAATTGCCGATTAATGCACTATTAAAAACAGCCCGAAACTCGGATAAAAGCATCGGTTGACCCTTTTGATGAAAACCAAAAGCCAAGCCATCTAGCAGATGCAAATAAGCTAAATTGTACTCATTTAATCTTTGGGCAATATAGAGAAAAGTTTCTCGAAAATCCTCGGAACCCATGTCATTATAAACTCCATTGGGAGACAGACGCACCCCCACCCGATGACTGGGAAAAACAGTTAAAATTGCCTCGACCACTTCCTGTAAAAAACGATAGCGATTTTCCAAACTGCCTCCGTACTTATCCTGACGCTGATTAGTGGCCGATTGTAGAAAAGTATCGATTAAATAACCATTAGCCCCGTGAATTTCTATGCCATCAAACCCCGCTAATTTTGCCCTCTGAGCGGCTTGGCGGTAATCGGCGACAATTGTGAGGATTTCCTCGGTTTCTAAGGCTCTAGGGGTCTCGTAGGGCTGTTTGCCTATGGGTGTATGCAACTCCCCCTTAATCCTAATTGCGGAAGGGGCAACGGGTAAAGCCCCATTTTCCTGAAAACTGGGATGAGAAGCGCGACCACAGTGCCACAATTGACAAAAAATTGGTGTTCCTTTTCTTTGGGCGATTTTAGTCACCATTTGCCATGCTTGCGCTTGTTCATCGGTGTAGATACCGGGGGTATTTTGCCAACCGTTAGCTTGGGGAGAAATTACCGTCGCTTCTGTAATCATTAATCCTGCGCTGGCCCTTTGCCGGTAATACTCGGCCATTATCTCATTAGCAAGACGTTTTTCTCCCGCTCGCGCTCGCGTCATGGGAGCAAGCACAAGACGATTTTCTAGGTTTAAATCTCCCAATTTAAATTGACTTAAAAGAGCCAGGGAAGTAGTGAAGGAAGTCATCGAATTTGCCGATAGAGAATTTAGGTTAATTTTACCGCAATTAGTTAAAACCAGACAATCACACCCAAGTATGATTGACTGTCTATCTGCGAGATTGTTCCTCTCCTAAGTGAGGAGAATTAAGTTGCCTTTTGCCTTTTGCCCCTTGCCTCGTCTCAACAAGCAATTTAAATTACTAACAGCTTACCGATAAAATAGACTTCCTAGGAACTGAAACGAAACCTTTACTATTCAGTACTTGCTAATTTTAAGAGGGTTTTTCAGAATCAGCATTTTTTAGTAAACCTACCTAAAAATACCCAAAAGAGGCAAACAGCCTCTAGATTGCATTGATAAAAATGGGAAAACACGAGTTTTTAGCAAGCATAGTTCATTTAATTGTGCTAATCTCCAAAAAATAGCTATTTTTTCACAATTTATTTAGAACTAATTTATTAGTAAAAAAAGATGTTAAAAAAGTCTTGATCGACTTGGGCTTTGTGGCTAGTATGTAAAGCATATAGCTTCTTCATTGGAGACACCTGAATGAAAGCCCTATTACTGTGGCCGCTGATGCCCAACTCCTTTTGGTCCTATCAAGAGACTTTAGATCTAGCCGGTTTAAGATCAACTAATCCGCCCCTGGGTTTAATTACGGTGGCAGCCCTGTTACCATCGGATTGGGAAATCCGGTTTGTTGATCGCAATGTCCGATTAGAAACGGCTTCGGATTGGGAGTGGTGCGATTTGGTAATCATCTCCGCCATGATCATTCAGAAAAAGGACTTTCAAGAATTGATTGCCAAAGGGTTGCAGTTGGGTAAAAAAGTGGCTGTGGGCGGGCCTTACCCCACCTCCTATCCAGAAGTTGCCCAAAAAGCTGGGGCAGATTACCTGATTCTCGATGAAGGAGAACTGACAATCCCGCTGTTCCTGGCGGCCCTGGAGCGGGGTGAACCGAGTGGTGTCTTTAGAGCCAGTGAGAAACCAGATGTAACCATGACACCGATCGCCCGCTATGATCTACTAGATCTGGATGCCTATCTGGCGATTACCGTGCAGTTTTCTCGCGGTTGCCCCTTTCAATGCGAATTTTGTGACATCATCAACCTCTATGGCCGCAAACCGCGCACCAAAACCCCAGAACAAATGTTGGCTGAGTTGGAGACGTTATATCAACTGGGCTGGAGGCGCTACATTTTTGTTGTGGATGACAACTTCATTGGCAATAAGCGGAATGCCAAGGTGTTTCTGCGGGAGTTGATCCCCTGGATGGAGCAACACCAGTATCCCTTTAAACTGATTACGGAAGCTTCCCTTAATCTGGCTGAAGACAGCGAACTGATCGAGCTAATGGTCAAGGCCGGCTTTATGCTGGTGTTTATGGGGATTGAGACACCAGATACCGATAGCTTAATGGGCATTAACAAGGTTCAAAACACCCGCCAATCCCTGATCGAATCCTGTCACAAAATTACCCGCATGGGGCTGCAGATTATGTCTGGCTTCATTATCGGTTTTGACAATGAGAAACCAGGCGCAGGGCAGCGGATCAAAGATTTTATTATGGAGGCAAGTATTCCCCAAGGGCAGTTTAGCCTGCTCCAGGCCCTGCAAAATACCGCCCTGTGGAATCGCCTGCAACAGGAAGGTCGTCTGGTGGATGGCATGGGTACTTTCCATCAGGGAGCGATGATGAACTTTGAGCCAACTCGCCCGGTGGAAGAGATTACCGAAGAATACATCGATGCTTTCTGGGAAATCTATGATCCTGTTAACTACCTGAAACGAACCTTCAACCATTTCATGATCATGGGGGGATGGCGCGGCAAATCGAACCGTAAATTAGATTGGCAACAGTGGCAATTGTTCCGTTCCCTGCTCTGGCGACAGGGGATTGTCCGACCGACGCGGTTCCGTTTCTGGTGGCAACTGGCAGTGATTGCCTGGGTCAAACCCCGTCTGCTAGAAGAGTATCTAGCGACCCTAGGGATAGGTGAGCATTTTTTTGCCTATCGCTATGAAGTAAGAGAACAATTACTAAAACAACTAGCCGATTTGAAGCAACAGAAAGCAAGGGTAGCCCAGCTGGAAAAAACGCTCAAAAGCTAGACAATAGCGCCGACGAACAGTCAATGCAGACATTTTGGCAAATTTTTCTTTTTAGGATGGTTTTCCTAAGTTGAGATTCTCCCCCCTTACTTAAAGTAAGGGGGAAAAAAATCAATTGGCACGCTGTTCAACCAACAGTTGGTAAGCATGATTAAAATCAGCCGTTGTAATGCGAATATCAGCCGGGTCAGTCATTCCCTGATGGCGATAACGACGAATTGCCATCAGTGCCGCTTGGTTACATAATAACGCTAAATCTGCGCCATTCCAGCCTTCGGTTGCCTCGGCCCAATAGCCTAAATCCACATCCTCTAAAGGACGTTCATCATTATGGACACCGAGAATTGCTAAACGACTAGAGGCATTCGGTAAATCAACTTTTAACTGTAAATCTAACCGTCCCGCTCGCAATAAGGCTGGATCTAACGCATCTGGGCGATTAGTGGCTCCAATCACTAAAATCGTTGCCGCCGTTTGCAACCCATCTAACTCCGTGAGGATTTGTCCCACAACCCGGTCACTCACGCCTGAATCCCCACTATAACGACCTCTTGCCGGTGCTAAAGTATCAATTTCATCAATAAAAACCACACAAGGGGCTGCCTGACGAGCTTTGGCAAACAACTCACGCACCGCCTGTTCACTCGCCCCCACCCATTTACTCAAAAGCTCAGGTCCATTAATACTGATAAAATTAGCTCGCGCCTGAGATGCAACCGCTTTGGCCAATAAGGTTTTTCCCGTTCCGGGGGGACCCCAAAGTAAAATACCTTTGGGAGCTTGGGCTTTGGTTTGCGTATATAATTGCGGATGGAGTAATGCCCCTTCCACAGACTCCTGTAGGGTTTGTTTAATCTGTTCAAGTCCGCCAATATTGTCCCAGGCCACATGGGGAGACTCCACTTCCACAGAGCGCAACACCGCCGGTTTAACATCTTTCAGGGCTTGCAAAAAGTCGGCTTGGACCACCGTCATTGTTTCTGGAATTTGCGAGTCAATCGTAGGAACCTGCCGCCGCAAAGCACTATAGGCCGCTTTCTGGCAAACGGCTTTTAAATCTGACCCGACAAATCCCACCGCATTATCGGCAATCAGATCTAAGGAAACTGATTCATCTAGGGGCATGGAACGGGTGAGAATTTGCAGGATTTCTAAACGGCCCTTGCGGTCAGGCACCCGAAAGAGGACTTCTCGGTCAAACCGTCCGGGGCGACGGAGGGCAGGGTCAAGATGGTCGGGACGGTTTGTCGCCGCTAGAACAATCACCCCTTGACTTTGGGCAAAACCGTCCATTAAACCCAGCAATTGGGCCACCAGTCTTTTTTCTACTTCCCCTTCAACTTTACTGCGATCGGGTGCCATGCTATCAATTTCGTCAATAAAAACGATACAAGGCGCATTCTTACTGGCTTTCTCAAAAATTCCCCGCAGTTTTTGTTCAGCCTCCCCATAATATTTGCTGATCACCTCTGGTCCAACTAAGGCAATATAGTTAACACCGAGTTCTTCGGCCAAAGCACGGGCAGTCAGGGTTTTACCAGTTCCAGGGGGGCCGACTAAGAGAACGCCGCGAGTGGGTTCAAGTCCTAACTTGGCCAATAAGTCGGGGCGTTTCAGAGGAATGGCAATTAGTTCCTTGAGTTCTTTAATCACTTCCGTCAAGCCACCAACATCTTTCAGGGAAGCCGTGGTCGGTCCTTCGGGCGGTGTCACACTGTCTTCAACCCCTGAATCGGTGGGGGTATCGCGATTGCGATTCACCTCAAAATCATCCCCACCAGCATTGCTCGGGCGAGAAACTCCCCCTGAACGGGGAATACCGCCAGCACGGGGGATGTTACTCAAGGAACGAGAGTTAAACTGCACTTCGGTTTTAATTTCCCCTTTTTCCAGTTTTTCCTCTAAGGTTTTAGCCAGTTCGACTAATTGCTCAAAGCCTTTGAATAGTTCTACCATAAAATTTCTCCTGAGTCAAGTGAAGGATGGGGACTGGGTGATAGATGGGGTTAAGAAGTCCGACTTTAAAGACTAATTACCTTTAAAATAACAGATCTGCCGCGGCTTTGACCCGGGCTAGAGGTTCTACTGACCGGGGTAAACTGGGTAAGCGGATCAAAGTTTGCTCTGGGAATAAATCCCGATCAATTTCCTCATTAGCATGATAACGATTCTGCACGACATAACGTTGATAGACTCCCTTTTTTTTCAAAGATGCTGTCAATCGCAGTTGTTCGGCAACGATAGCATCTTGGGCTTGCAAAACTCCAATAAATTCTGTATGTTGGGGGTCTTTGAGTTTTTTCTGGGCAGACATCACCTGTTGTCTTAAGATTCGCAATCGTCCCATTAAATCTACACGCCCTAAGACATCTTGATACTTCATCCAAAGCTTAAAAATCCAACTTAACCAATCTCCTAAAGCCGTTGGCATTTCTAAAAATCGCAGGAGATGACCGGTAGGAGCCGTATCTAAAATAATCAAATCTTGTTGTTTCTGGTCTAATAACTCCATTACTTTTACTAGGGACAACATTTCATCAATTCCTGGCAGAGATTGAGCGACAATTTGCCGCCAAGCTTCTGGAGTATAAGCTAGTTTGATATTCCCTTCTTCCTTACCTTCACCACTAATCATTTCTGCCAGTTCCCATAAATAATCATCCCGAAATTTTTCTAAAACGATATTAGCATCAACTTCTTGACCACTTAAATTAGCAGTTAATTGTGTGGATTGATGTCCTAATTTTGTCCCAAAGGCATCTCCCAAAGAATGAGCCGGATCAATAGAAATAATTCTAATTTTTTGATCGGGATGACGATTAGCTAACGCCCAACCAATGGCCGCGGCAACCGTGGTTTTTCCCACTCCCCCCTTGCCACCAATGATAATGAGTTGGCGTTTGTCGTCAATAAAATCACTAAAACTCGGCAGAATTTTTTGCGGCCATTGAATAGGAGGCGGGGCCATAAATTCTACTTTTTCGATAATTTCAATTTGACTCATGATCTGATCTAATGCTTCACCTCCTAGGGGTTCTTTTGCCTGTTGGGGCAGGGTGAAAATTGTCTCTTGACCTGGAATTTTTAGGAATTTATCGAGGAGTTGCTGTTGCTCACTGTAGCGATCTAAATTTTGATTAGGATCCGTTAGAATGCGATTAATAAATAAGCTGCCGCAGGGAATATTTAAGTGATGCAAACTATTGAGTAATCGTTCGGTTTCTAATAAACTCATCGGTTCGGCAATTGCCACAATTAAACAAAGGGTAAAATCCCGATCTTGTAGGATTCGTTTGCCTTCGGTTAATTCTGCTTGTGTTTTGACTAAAAAGTCATCCACATCATCGGCATTGTAGGTTTTTGAAAAAGTTTGCGAAATAACACGATGTTTTTCTTGAAACAACTCTAAAGAATTTAAAATAATCTCTAAAAAGTCTTTAATCCCCAATAAATTCAAGGTATGACCAGAGGGAGCCATATCAACAACAATTCGATCTACAACATTCTCTATTAGTAATCGTTGAATTTCTAATAGACCCATGATTTCATCTAAACCTGGCCAGTCTAAATCCCAAACAGGAGTTAAATCTTCTCCTTCAACAAAACTGCCCCGTTCTACTAAAAGTTCTAAAAATTTTCCGTATTTTTCTTTAAATTCTAAGAGCAATTTTTCCGCATCTAATGCCCTAACTTTTAAGTTGGGTAAGTCTTTTACAGGTGATGCTTGATCGCTAACTTCTGTTTGCAATACATCCCCTAAAGAATGAGCAGGATCGGTTGAGATTAACAGGATTTGTTCCTCGGGAAATAATTTAGCCCAACGGCGAGCAAATCCACAGGAAAGGGTGGTTTTTCCCACTCCTCCTTTGCCACTAAACATAACTAAATGTCGAGTGTCATAGCAACTTAGAGCGTTATTTACCAAGTTAAAGTTAGTCATAGAGAAATCAAGTTAAGTAAAGTGATAGGGGGGAGAAACTTGTCCTAATTGTAATTCCCAACGGGGGCAAGCTTTCTGCCAATGCAAGACTTGCTCGATTAGTAAAGGTTCTTCTTGAAAATTAACTAAAAGATAAATTCGTGATTCTGTCCCCGGAGCAGTAATAATCCTCGTTGACGGATAGCTTTGGGTGACTAAATGCCCGAGATTTTGCCATTCTGAACCTTGCAAAGTATAAAAATCCTGTTGGGCTTCATAATGCTGTTTTTTGGCTAAAAAATATTGTCTGCCCTTGCTTTCAGAAGAGAGTACAGGCTCCTCTGGCTTACGGGGAATACATTTTAAAAGATATTCTCCTTTTCCCTCAAGTTCTTCAATTTTTTCTTGATATTCTTGGGCATGAGAACAAAGATGAGTCAGTAAATTTTCTGCCTCTAAAAAAGATGTGCCAAAACGTAAGGGTAAAATAGTGGTTTGTTGAAATAATTCACAGATGACTCGATCATGACATAAAACCGATTGAATCAAGCGTTCATCATCATTTTGTAAAGTGTCTAAACAAACTTCGGGTTCGACTACGGCCGAGAGATCTCCACCAGTTATCAGTAACAATGGGTTAGCCATTCCAACCGGTAATTTTAGGCTTTCTATGGGGGTTTTCAAAAAAGCGTAAGTATATAGATTGTACAATTTCATAGGGTTTACTAAAAGAAAATTGACGATTTTTTACGAGTTTTTATATTGGGGCGTTGATATGCTAGAATATTCTAAGTTATTCAGGGATTGTTATGACAACCACTCGTCCACCCAGACCAATTAGATCTAAAATTAGCACCATGCCTCGGAAACAATCTGAAGCAGATCACCAACTTGAGCTTTATAAGTTAATTACTGAAAAACAACGTATCCAAGAAAAATTAGAAATGATGGAGCGGCAGCTTCAGCAATTAAAAAACCGTCTCACGTTTGTGACAGAGCAAATTGAGACTACAGAACAAAGTATTCAAAATTTGCGTACAGCTAACCCTCCTAGTGTAGCTAAAAAACCTGATTCCCCCAAAACTGTTGCTCACTCCTCTAATAATTCCAGTAATTTCCAAACTTTTTACCTAGAATATTAAGGCTTAACCAAGGGCTAGTTCTGACCAAGCTTCAACGAGTTCTTGAGCTTGTCAAATCCGCCCTTACTAAGCTTACAGTTTGTGATTTTGTTCATGATCTATCTGGTGGCAAAGATTGCCAGTTCTGAAACTGCGAAGTATAGAAAAATTTTAGAGAGAAGATTCAGCTTCGTTTTCTGCCGCCTCTTCTTCTAAGGCTTGAATTTTTAATAAAAGTTCTTCTTCCCGAATTTCAAACTCCTCCTCAGAAATATTACCCATATCGTAAGATAGTTGCAGGGATAATAATAATTTGTGCAAATTTTCCGCCTCATCATATTCTATATCTGCACGCTCTTGAATTTTTTCCCCAATCCAGATCAGACCACCAATAGGGCCGGTAACAGGAAGAAGTAAAAGATCGAGAAACATAACTGATAATCTCCTTAGATAAGTTGGGCAAAGGTATAGGGTGCAGTTAAATTGTTATAGCGAATCCTTAGGCGATCACCAAACTGCTGATCGATCGCTTCAACGTTTTGGCTAAATTCGGACTCTTGATCCCAGGGAATTAAATAAGCTGCATTGTAAATCATGTCATCCGTCATCGGATCGCTTTCAATCACCTCTTGGGCGCGATGATTTAATTGGTCTCTAAAGACTTGAATAATGTCTTGTTTCCGTTGCAATACAGTGGCTTCAATGAGTTGACCTATATGGATAATTTCTTCCATATTTAAGTTTTTCCCCATCATCGCATCCCGTTCTTGTTTTAACTTAGGATTAGACTCCAAAGCCGCTTGTAATTCCCACTGATTATCCCAAAAAATCTTAATGCTAACCTCTCGTTGTCCTGACAGTTTAGCAAATAATTCTTTCAGTTGGGTTTTATAGGGAGTAATTAGTTGTTCGGTGACAGATTCCCAGGTTTTGATAACTAAGCCAAACCGCAGGGGCAACAACGTTGTAAACCCTGCTTCCATGACAGTTTCTAATACTTTTTCATGGCAAATTAAATAGCGACGGGATGCCAAATACTTCTCTTTATGAGCAGCGGAGTAGAGAAAACTAAAACCATCAATCATCTCACTGTGAACCGGCTCATTATCAATCCCCTGCAAAACCAGTCCGTCAGGAACTGGTTCGGGAAATATGCCATATAAATAAAGACCCACTGTCATCAGTATTCTCCCAAATTAAAGCGGCTGAGAAGTCAAAACCAAACGAAGCTTTAGATGAATTAGATCTAATTGAGCTAAACCCAGATCAACATTTCCTTCCACAACAACTCCTGTATTGAGAAGTCTATCCACTAATTCTAACACAGAAGGCTTAATACCCTCCTCTCCCGGGTAATAACTCCCCGCTTCCGGTAAAAGAGTGCCAAACTCTCCTAGGTGGACATTTAAATCTTCTGGCTCAACCTCAAAAATTTCACACAAATGGAGAATTTGTTCTTGCAATTTTTGTATACTTTCTGCAGCCCTATCTAAATCAGACTCACTGAGAACCCCTTTTTCCATCCGGCGAATGATTTGGGCTTCGAGCAATTGGCGTACCAGTTCCACAACAGTTAACAGTAAAGGGGCTAAACCAGCTTGGCTATTACTTTCTGGACTGGTCAGCAAGGCTTGATTATCAGAATCGTAAGGTGTGCAAGCAAGTGTCATGGTTGGAGTTGGTAAATGAGGAGTTCTTAAGGGTGAGTCTCTAGTGGGGGGCTTGGCCAAGAAATTTTATCTGAGGGAAAAAATGATCTAACCAAGCAATGTCAACTTCCCGCCGCCCTGTGAAGATTCTAGTGACGAATTTACCCGACAGGAGGAATGTGCTTGATTATTTTAACTGGTATCGTAGCCCTCGATTGCCCCCGATTGGGGTAGGGATTTTAAGGCTCAAAGTTTAGCTGCCGGGGTTTCTGTTGATAAGGCTTGGGATTGGCTATAGAGATAGGAGTCGCTTGCCCACCCATTAATTGCCATCTCCCTTGCTCTATCAACAGAGGCAATCGTTAACTGCTGTAAACTTCTTGACCGTTTGAGGACTCAATTGAGGAATTTCAATATATACGAGGAATGTGCTTGATCGTTCGGACTGCCATCACGTCTCTCCATTACACTCCATTTAGTTAAGGATTTTAAGGTTTGAAGTCGGCGTGAAAGTTCCAGGTTTTCTGCGAATAAAGCTTGGCCTTGGCTAGGGAGGTAGGGATAACCTTGCAAGCTGTTAATCGCAGTTTCCCTAGCTTTATCAAGGGGAGCAATCGTCTCGTGTAAATTTCCTAACCTTTGAGGATTCAGGTGAGGAATTTCACGCATCTGAGGAATGTGCTTCATCGTTCGGACTGGTATCATGGCTCTCTATTGCACTCAATTGGCTTAAGGATTTTAGGGTTTCAAGCTCAGTTTCCAGGGTTTGGAGTCGGAGCGAAAGTTCCCGATTTTCTGCTAGTAAAGCTTGGGATTGGCTATGGAGGTAGGGGTCTCCTTCCCACCAGTTGATCCCCATTTCCCTGGCTTTATCAACAGAGGCAATTAACAAACGAATGCGGATATTTATAAGTTCAGTGGAGGCGATCGAAACGGAAATATCGCCGGCAATTACAATTCCTTTATCTAAAACTCGTTCGAGTATATCCGCTAAACTCGAACCTTGAGTTGCTGTTTTTAGGGAGTTGCTTGACTGGTTTTTGAGCGAGCCAGCAAAAGTGGAAGAAGTCACGGTTGGTTTCACTCAATAAGAGTATAAAATTAGTCTTTTCGCTGGGGCAAGTTGCCTCGCAGTAAAGATTGAATGGCTTTTAACGATTGATTTCCTGTCGAAGGCTCAGAAGTTGACGCTTGGCCCTCGGAAGGCTCCGTTTCCTCTACAACGGATAGGGGTTCTACCAGATCGTCGTCGAGGATTTCCCATAAAATTGCTCTTGACTTATCAATAGATAAGTTCGTGCGGGACAAAAGAACATCGGCGCAGATATCACGGAAGTCCGCATCAGAGGAGCTAGCCACAATATCGTGAGAGGCACAGACCTTAGCAATCATTAAACAAGAGCGCAAACCTGAAGTTTTTTCAGCCTCGGTTTTCAAACGAAAGGTTTTGACGAGGTTGACAATAAATAAGGCATCATCTCGACCAATCCCCGTTTTTTTGGCAAGAATTTCGGTCTGAGTCAGTTGATCTGGTTCAGGCATATTAATGGTTACTAACCGATCCATTAGAGCATCTTGGGTAGCATGAACCCCGCAATATTCTTCTGGGTTGGAGGTGAAAATTGCCCGAAATTGAGAATTGACTTGTAGGTAATCGGGTTGATGGCTAGTGGGTGGCAGGGTGAGAATTTTTTCTTCCAAGGCAGAGAGTAAAACGTTGTTGACCTCAGGTCGAGAACGATTGAACTCATCATAAACTAGGGTAAAACCCTCTCGACAGGCCATTGTTAAGCGAGAATCCACCCAGTTGTGTTTTAGCTCGTCTTCAACTTTGAGAACGCTGTGGATATAGTTATCCGTCAGCTTTTTATGGGTATAACCAGATTGGCTACCAATTAAATCGGAACTGCTAAAGTCATCATCGCCAAAGATTAGCATCACAGGTCTGGCTAAACAATTGGCCAGGTGCATTGCCAAGGTGGTTTTTCCCGTTCCTGCTGGACCACATAGATGAATGGAAAAACCAGAGTTTAGATAACGTAAGGCGCGAGTGGCAATTTGATCAATCGAAGGCGTAACAACAAATTGACCGGGGCGAAGGGAGAGAACGGATCTTCTTGTTTGAGTTTCAGTAAATGTCATAGTTGAAATCTAGTAAATACTATTGATAATCCCCGCCTGAAGCGGACGGGCATTTTTGAGCTAACAACCGCCTGTTTAGGTTTCCCCTCAATAACCGAGTAGGCAAGGACGCTTGTGTCACCAGAATTTTACGGCAAGAAGTTTAATCGGCTTTGACTTTTAAGGCTTACCTCATAATATATAATATCCCAAAAGATTAGGAACTGTCACCAATTAGCTCTAGAACCTTGATTCTGAAGGTATTTTTAGGAGATTCATTAGTCAAAGGGCTAAGGGTCTAAAATTCTTGTCTAGATTACTTTATCAAGACTTAAACAATGATAAGCCCAGATGCAGTCCTTTTCCCTTACCTCCTTTGTCAATAAAAGACTACTAATCACGACATTAACTATAGACTGAGTGAAGCTTTATCATACTTTTTAATTTACCAGAGACCTAGAGAGGACTAGATAGGAACCCAACACTCCTAGGTTGAGTCTAGAAACTTAGAAAAGCAGGATCAGCATGGTAGATTGAAAACCAAAGGCTTATTGTTGTATTCTCAGATAGTCCTCTAGTTTAGCCAGGAAAAGGGACTAGAGGGGTTTTACTCTAGCCCTAGGCTTAAGTGGGTTGGAATTAACCTAGAGATTTATTTGCCAAAAACGTAGATAGACAAATCTTGACGAAATTGACGCAATTCGTCTTTTAGCTGTTTCGCTTCAGCTAAACGTCGTTCTTGAAATTGACTTAAATCATCCTTCACCTGTTTAGCTCGATCTAGATGAAGTTGGCGTAAGTCGTCCTCTAGCTGTTTCGCTGCCGCTAAACGCTGTTCTTGGAATTGACTTAAATCCTCTTTCAGCTGTTTAGCTCGATCTAGATGCTGTTGACGTAAGTCGTTCTCCAGCTGTTTTGCTGCTGCTAAACGTTGTTCTTGGAATTGACTTAAATCGTCCTTTAGCTGTTTGGCTCGATCTAGACGCTGTTGACGTAAGTCGTTGTCTAGCCGTTTGGCTTCCGCTAAACGTTGTTCTTGAAATTGACGTAAATCCTCTTTTTGCTTTTCCGCTTGAGCTAAACGCTGTTTTTGGGTAGCTGTTAAAAACAAGTGGCTTTCCTGTTGAACTTTTTGGAAAGATTGGCGCAAAGCAGTTGCCTGTTCTTGCGCTTGTTTTTGTCTTTCAGTTTTGACATCCAACAGAAAAGATTGTACTTCTCGCGAGAGTTTAGCTACTTCTTCAGCAATCGATAAACGATCCTGGCGGAACTGTTCCATGAGAGCAGGCATGGGGTTGTCCTCAATTACTAAATACTATGGAATGAATTTGACCCAATCACCCGTTAGAAAAACCTTCACGGAGACTGGGGGGAGATACAGCAGATTTCGACTTTTCTTATCATCCCAAAGTTGAGGTAGGGGACCACCCCAGACTGAGGGGCGCAACTTCCCACCCCCAAAATGGCTTTCGACTCAGAAAAATAGTCAGCCTCACATTCTGGCGATAGGCGGTAAACCTAGCTACAAAGGTCAAAATCACGGTTACAAAAATAACTTGTATGGGTCTAGCTTTGTTTTTGCTATCCGTTGCCGTGCCAACCTTGTCAATCATAGACCATTGCGCCCCAAGAGAGGGGTAACTAGACTCAATAGGGATTTAAAGAAAAGCCGATGATCTGGAAAACCCAGTCGGGTTTTCACTCAGCAGATAGGAGAATCTGGGATCAATCCTTAAGCAGGAACCGCTGCAGATTGAGTCAGACCAACAGCTTCAGCATATTTGAGGTAGGTTTCAACAGAAGCGATAACTACACGAGCTTCAATCGCTAATAATTCGATGCCCACCAGAGATACGCGAGCCCAAGCATCAATAACGATACCTTTGTCAAGGATACGATCGATAACTTCAGCTAAGCTAGAGGAAGAGTTAGTTTTTTCAACTGCCATGGTAATAGACCTTTTTGTTGTTTGTATAGAAAGTGTACAGTGCTGATCCCAAAATTGATCTATCGAACTACCGCATCTCAGAGGGCGCAGCTTCCACACCAAAAATGACTTTCTATTCCGAAAAATAGTGAGTCCCACACTCTGGTGGTAGGGGGTAAACCTAGCTACAAAGGACAAAATCACGTTTACAAAAACAATTTGTATGGATCTAGCTTTGTTTCGCTATCCGTTGCCGTGCCAAACTGTCAATTATAAACTATTGCGCCCCAAGAGAGAGGTAACTAAACTCAATAGGGATCAAAGAAAAGCTAAGAATCTGGAAACCCCAGTAGGGTTTTCACTGAGCAGATGGGAGAATCTGGAATCAGTCCTTAAGCAGGAACCGCTGCAGATTGAGTCAGACCAACAGCTTCAGCATATTTGAGGTAGGTTTCAACCGAAGCGATAACTACACGAGCTTCAATCGCTAATAATTCGATTCCCACCAGAGATACACGAGCCCAGGCATCAATAACGATACCTTTGTCAAGAATACGGTCAATAACTTCAGCCAAGCTAGAGGAAGAGTTAGTTTTTTCAACTGCCATGGTAGGTATACCTTTTTGTTGTTTTCATAGAGTTTGTACAGTGCTGAGGTCATGGAGGATTCAGAAACTTATTTGGGGTTTCTGCCTTCATCACTTCCGCACTTTTAAAGATAACACCCTGTATTTGTCGTTGTCAATACCTAAGTTAGATGTTTTTTGTTAAGAAGTATGTAGGGATTTCTCATTTTTTTCGTTAAGAAGTGTGTAATCATTTCTCAGATAAGTCCGATACATTAGACCTATTGCATAATTTTTTTATGGTACGATGGACGGTTTTGCTTTTTTCTCGGTTTTTAGATTGAAGTTGACAAGAGAATAAAATGTGATCTGAGGTCAGGAAATCATCTATACAGGGCAAGCTCATCTAAATTTGGTACGATTTTTACTTGACAAAAATTTCTGGTGATGGTTCTCTAGTAGTGACGGGTTCTTAATGCTTTGACTTGCTGCGCATTGTAGTTATGGATAAAATACCAAGCAGCACCAAGCTGATTCTCCATTTTTTTAGAGAAAGATAGATTCTCTCTCACCAACAGAGAAATACTTGGTCGAAAGGTATTATTAAGTCTTTACAATGGGATTAGTTTGACCAGTTTCTTTTCCTAGCACTCGATCACGTTTACTCAGAATTACTGTCTTATATAACTTCCAAAAATCAGTGTAAGTAACAGGACATTATCGGTCAGCACCGGGTAAAATGGCCCCAAAGTTTTTTGGCTGACTGGCGACTCCTATATCCTCAATAGCCGCCAATAATTTCCCTTGTCTTTCTATCAATTGCCAGCCAAATGTAAACCTTTATCGTCTTAAAAAAACCAATGACTACATTTCATCACACTCTAGGACTAATGGCTCTTCAAAATATTCCTAAAAGTCTTGTCCAGTAAGCATTTCACCTTACATAAGCAAAAACTATCACACAAAGTCAAGAAGAGCAGGACTAATTTACCTTTTGATTTTTCCTGGTGGTGATTTGGTAGTTGTGATGGAGCCTTAATGCTTGGCTTTGCTGTGCATTGTAGTCATGGATAAAATACCAAAAGGCTCCCCAAAGTGATTCTCCATTTTTTTTATAGAACCTCTCTCACCAACCGAGAAATCCTTGGTCGAAAGGTCTTATCAAGTCTTGCAAGGGGATTAGTTTGACCAGTTTCTTGGCTGTACCTCTCGATGACGTTTACTCGGAACTATTGTCTTATATGACTCCCAAAAATGAGTGTAAGTAACAGCACATTGTCGTTAAACACTGGGTAAACTTGGCAAAAGTCTTTTAGCTGATTGCCTGGTCTTATACCCTATAATAGCCACCAATAAGTTCCCTTGCCTTTCTATCAATTGCCAGCCAAATATAGACTTTTATTGTCTTAGAAAAAACCAAAGGACACATCTGATGACATTCTGTGAGCAATTTACCTTTTGGTTTGTCCGAAACCTTGAGTTGACGGGGAACAGCCGCCAGTCTATTGTTGACCCTTCGGCTTCGCTCAGGGTCAACGTCGAGCGAAGTCGAGACGTTGACATAATTTTGTAACCATGACCAAGTTTACCCCTCTTACTCTCGCAATTCCTCGTCAAGAAATTCGTTCGAGCAAGAGTTGATCGATTAATTGTCTTGGTATCGGGAGAGATAGTTTTATTAGTGGGATTGATCACAAACGGTTGACCACATTCTTGACAGTGACGTTTGGGGTTCCCCTTAGGAATATAACGGTTCTTAATAGTATGGTGAGAACCACAACTAGGACAAGTAAATACAGGCAAACCAGTGGGGGGATTTTGTTCCGTGCTAGGCCGATATTTGAGTAGACCCTCCACGAGCCATAAAGAGATACTTATCAGAAAAGTCATGATCAAGCTAGAGGTTAAAGGATTGATTTGAGCCAATTATTTTTATTGATAAACTGACGGTTCGCTCATTTTCCACATATGGTGTTTTTGGATTAAGCCACCCACTGCCTGTACTGGCATAAGTTGAACTAATTCGACTTCGGGTAGGTTTTATCAGTTGTCAAAACACCATCTATAGTGATTTGCGAGCCGAGAGTAATAAGTATATTACACAGTTCATACCGAATAAGCAATATGGTAAGGTAAACACATCTTAACAACCCTTGACAAAATGAACTTCATGTGAGTTGCCTACCCAGAGGGCGATCCAGGCGTACTCGAGTATAATTTCTCATCTCAACTGTTAAACAAAAATCGACTAAATGTTAAGATTTCGTAACTATTTTGATTGACTGGTATCACTTGAAATGCCCACACGGATCACAAAGTTAGCCGATTGTCAATAGCTTTTGAGATGCGATACCCCCCCTTGCATACCCGACTTTGGGTGGGGCAAGGGGGGGGTGGGGGTGGTAGAATGCCTGCCAGGACTATTGAAAATTGGTATTAGCTATTTTTTCGGGGACTCTAGCCACTATTTTCAGAGATTGCTGTAATGCGGATTGGTTGACGTTGGTTTAGGTGGATTGACTGGCCAGAAATTGTCTTTGATAGTCTAAAAACTGGCCATGCCATTCCGCAAAACGCCGCTCCCCATCTTTGACCAAAAGTTGGCGGTAGGCTTCCGAGGAAATCCAGGGCTTTGTTGGGCGTTGTTGGGCCGAACGAGCTTGGTATTCAGCCGTTGATTGACGGCATTGGTTGTGATAATTTTGGTGCCATTCCTGATAGCGCCGTTCTCCATCCCGCACGAGGGCTTGGCGATAGGCTTCTGAAGATAGACTCATGGTGTTACTCCTTTTCAAATCCCTTGATGGCTTGGCCAGAATCATAACACAATCCGCGCACTACCGAGCGCTGACCTCTCGTCAAGTTACGATCTAGGCCCTTGCCTTCAGTGGCAAGGTTTCTTGGCTATCTTAACTGCTGGATTTTGTCTAGGTTTGCATAGTGGCTCTACAGACTGACACCGCAAGCTCTGCGGGCAAAATATTTTTACTGGCAGTACCACTCTAGAACATATCGTGTCAATGCGCTAGTATTTAAATTAAAGCCAACCTAAAACGGCGGGGTTTCAGACCAAAATTTTCGATGATGTTGTTTAATTTGATCGTAACCTATTGTAGGTAGAATATACACTTTAGTTATTAATATGGTAATTTTTTTGTCTTGGGGAGCCTAGTTGAGCCAAGAAATGCCATATTTCCATTAGCACCGTTACAAAAATATCTGGAGAGTTGAGTTACTAATATGGTTAAAATTGTCGGTCGTCAATCCTTGGGAAGAAAACCCGTTTACGATATTGGTGTAGAGAAAGATCATAATTTTTTGCTGGGCAACGGGTTAATTGCCTCCAATTGTTTTAATAAATCTCACTCTACCGCTTATGCTTACGTCACCTATCAAACTGCTTATTTAAAAGCTAATTATCCTGTGGAATATATGACAGCGTTACTAACTGCTAGTAGCGATAATCAGGATAAGGTGGAAAAGTACCGAGAAAACTGTCAGAAAATGAATATCGATGTCGAACCTCCCGACATCAATCGATCGCAAAAACATTTTACCCCGATTGGACGCAAAATTCTCTTTGGTTTGTCCGCAGTTAGAAATCTGGGCGAAAATGCGATCGAGGCTATTTTAAAAGCGCGGGAAGCAACGGGAGGAAAGTTTACTTCCTTAGGGGATTTTTGCGAGCGTGTTGATTTGCGAGTGATCAACAAAAGAGCTTTAGAAACGCTAATTTATTCTGGTGCTTTTGATAAAATTCAACCCAATCGCCATCAATTAATTGAAGATTTAGAATTAGTAGTTGCTTGGGCGCAAAAACGCACCAAAGAGAAAGAAAGTGGTCAAATGAATATTTTTGATATGCTAGGGGGTAGCACAGAAAATAAACAAGAATCAGAGTTTGAACAGTCTCCCAGTGCAACCGCAGTGGAAGATTTTTCCCTACAAGAAAAGTTAAAACTGGAAAAAGAACATTTGGGTTTTTATGTTTCCGAACATCCTTTAAAAGCTTTACAAAGAGCTGCTCAAGTCCTATCTCCCATCAATTTAGCTGACTTAGAAGAACACAAAACCAGAAAAAAAGTCAGTGCAATTGTCCTATTAAATGCCGTCAAGAAAATTATGACCAAAAAAGGTACTCCCATGGCCTTTTTAACCCTAGAAGATGCTTCGGGACAATCGGAAGCGGTGATTTTTTCCGATACCTACGAACGTCTGCAAAAGTTATTAGTGGAGGAAGCAACTTTAATGGTATGGGGAAAAGTGGATCGCCGCGATGATCGGGTACAATTAATTATCGAAGATGCGGAGCCGATCGAAGCCATTAAAATGGTGATGGTTAATTTATCACTGCAAGATGTTGTCAACCAAAATCGTCAAAATCTTCTTAAAAGTATTCTGCAATCGGGAGACAAACAAAAGGCAAAAGTTCCCGTTATTGCCACCATCGGTGCGGGAACTCAGCGTCAATTTGTGCGTTTAGGACAAAACTATTGGGTAGAGGATGATAATTCAGTGGTAGAGTCCCTGAAAGTTGCCGGTTTTCTGGCTAATTCTGCACCTTTGATTAATCATTAAATGCTAACTGGCAATCACCCAAGAGCTATGGCTGCACCAATATTGTTCCTGTAAAACCTTTTCGATTTCCAGTTTGGATAATAATTCTCTCTCGACCCACAAATCAAGACAAATATGGATTTTGATCACCTCTTTGATACTATTGCCACTCTTGTCCTCCATCATTCTCCTAGTGGAATGGAAACGGAAATCGATCGCTTTTTACTAGAACGCTTTCAAGAGTTAGGATTAGAAACATGGCAAGATCAAGCGGGAAATGTCATCGGCAAGATTAAAGGACAAGATTCGACCAAAAAAATTGCTATTACCGGTCATAAAGACGAAATTGGCGCTATTGTCAAGGCAATTAATCCCGACGGTACTCTGCAAATTCGCCGACTTGGGGGAGCTTTTCCTTGGATTTATGGAGAGGGGGTGGTAGATATTATCGGTGATCGAGAAACCAGAGCGGGGATTCTCTCCTTTGGTTCCCGTCATATTTCCCATCAATCCCCGCAAAAAGTGCAGCAGGAAAACACTCCTGTAACCTGGGAATCCGCATGGATAGAGACGAAATTGACTCCAGAAGAATTAGACGCTTGCGGGGTGCGCGCCGGTAGTCGAGTCGTGGTGGGAAAACACCGAAAACAACCCTTGCGACTAAAAGACTACATTGCCAGTTATACCCTTGATAATAAAGCTTCCGTGGCGATTCTTTTGGCATTAGCGGCCAGAATAATTAACCCTGCGGTGGATATATATCTGGTTGCCTCAGCTAAGGAGGAGGTAGGAGCCTTAGGAGCCTTATTTTTCACCGCAAATAACCGCTTAGATGCTTTAATTGCCCTAGAAATCTGTCCCCTCGCTCCTGAATATCCGATTAAGGATGGCAGCAGTCCTGTGTTATTGTCTCAGGATGGTTACGGTATCTATGATGAGCAATTAAATCAAGAATTAAGAATAGCGGCTGAAAAGGCGGGAATCCCCCTACAATTAGCCATTATTAGTGGTTTTGGTAGCGATGCCTCCATTGCTATGAAATTCGGTCATATAGCTAAGGCCGCTTGCTTAGGTTTTCCCACCCAAAACACCCACGGTTATGAAATCGCCCATCTAGGAGCCATAGCTAACTGCATTAGCATATTAGAAGCTTATTGTCAACTAATTTAACCATTTTTAGCAAAAAACCAGAGCATCAATAGAACAACAGCGATCGCCAGTCCGCTAAAAACAGTATTTTTATGCTGCTCTAACTGCATGGGTGCGGGGGGTTCTTCTTTTTCCTGTTTATTTGTCCCCTTTTTAAATTGCGGTGCGCTATCGGGAAGTTTCTCTAAATCGGGGATCTTCGTCATCCATTCATCTGGGCGTTTGAGACGGGGAGCTTCGATAATATAAAGTAAACGCTTGGCCTGTTCGCGAATTTGATAGATAGGATGGGTAATAAGTTGCTTACAGATTTCACTAGCTTTCTCCCCCTCTCCCAACCCCTGATGGGCAGAAATTAACCAAATTTGTATTTCACCCCCTGCTCGGGATCCTAAGGAAATTAAGGCTAAAGCCGCATTTAATTGCTGGATACTAAGACGATATTGTCCACGCTCAAAGGCACTGATGCCAGCTTGATAAAGGTCTTGAAAAGAAGGATTTTCGGCCACGGAGTCAAGATCGAGATAAATAAAATTTTACACAAGTATAGCAAAAGCTAAGAAGCAAAAGGAAACTCTCGGCCATCAGCCTTGAATCAGTGATCAGCTTTTCAGTTATCGGTAAACTGATGACTGAAAAGCTCCCCACTTCCCCATTGACAATGAGAATCTCGGCAAAAATCCGGTACACTTTCTCCTAAACCTGCTCAAAGCTGCACAATATGAAAGAGAGGAACTATCTCTTACTAAATATACTAGCGATCTCTACCATAATAATTAGTCTAGTTTTAGGGATTGTATTGGACAAAAAAGCCGCCTTGTTGGGAATTTTCGCAGTTCCTGCCATGGTCGCTTCTTTTATCCATCCCCGTCTGGGATTATTAGCCCTAATCATCTATCTTCCCCTGAGTAGTACCGTCACTTTTGCCGTGGCGAGAGTTTTTCAGGTAAAGGGCAACTTTATTGGTGAAGAGCCATCCTATGCTCTCTACAAAATCGCCAAGGATGCCTTTTATTTCCCAGCTTTAGCGGCAATTTTACTTAAAACCAAAACTTTTAAGCAATTAAGCCCGCAAATCAAGCCTTTTCTCCTCGCGGCTTTAATTTTACTTGCCATCAGCTTGATAACTTTTCTTTTTGTCAATCTGCCCCAAGGAGCAATTGCTGTGGGAATTGTAGGATTAAAAACCCTCCTCGGTTATATTCCCCTGGTTCTCTGTGGCTACTATCTAATCAAGGAAAAACGGGATTTATTCGTGGTTAATCGGCTTTTAATCGTGATGATCCTAGTCTGTTGCGTTTTAGTTCTAATTCAATACTTCTTACTCGTCCAAGGCATCTGTCCCGATAGTGAATTCCTCAATCAACTAGAAGTTACTGCCCCGAAATCCGACACCCAATTTTATCCAGATATTAGCGAAAAAGCCAGCTTGAAAGCTCAATGTTTTGTCGGCGGTTCGGTGTTGTATAATCCCGATCGAGGCTTAATTCGTCTCCCCGGCACATTTTCCGATCCTTGGCAATGGGGTTGGTTTTTAGTATCTAGTAGCGTCATCAGTTACGCAGCCAGCTTTAGTGATCCGCAAAAAAGATGGCGCCTCGCTGGTTGGGGAGCAATGGTTTTAGTCTTGCTTGCGACTCTGGTTTCTGGACAAAGATTACCTTTATTGCTAGTACCTTTGTTTTACTTGGTTCTTTTTATTGCTACCAGCAAAAATAAGCAAAAGTTACCATTAAGATTGGGAATCTTGGGGTTGCTTTCCCTGCTCGCGGTGACGTTAATTCCCTTTATTCGGGAAAGAGGGCTAAATTTTATCGGTCGCTGGTTATATTCGTCTCCCATTGACTTTGTAGTCGATCAAATGCAGTGGGTCTTCAAATATGCACAGCTTTTTGGTCTTGGTTTAGGCACAGCCAGCAGTGGCGCTCGTCATATAGTGGGAGAAGAGGGAATAAGACTAATTGAAACCTACTACGCTAAACTGATCTACGAAATCGGTATCGTCGGTTTTATCGCTTTTATGGCACTGGTGACAATTCTCTGTATCCTCACCTTTAAAGCCTATTTAAAAGTAAAAAATCCTGCTTTAAAGCATTGGGGTCTCTGTATCTGGATTTTTATACTTTTTATTAGCTATAATCCCTACTATTATCCTCTCTCCGTCGATCCAGTTTCTGTTTACTATTGGTTATTCGCTGGAATATTGCTAAAACTGCCAGAAATCAGCGATAAATTGGAAGATGAGGAGAGATTTCCCCAAAAAAATGAAGTGGAGAATTAAGAGGATTTTTATCGATAATTACATTATCTCTCGACTGATAGGAGTTAACCGCAATGACAGCAGAAACCGTTAACTATTCCCTCGAATCTGTCCTTAAGGAAATTAAAGATAGTATTCAAAGGGTTGATCGAAAGCTAGACACCTTACAGAAAGATGTTGATCAAAAGCTAGATAATCTCGAAAAAGGTTTCGATCAAAAGCTAGAAACCTTACACAAATTGGTGGTGGGTTAATAATTGGCTCTGGGCGAACGCAGTTCGCCCCCACAGAATTATAAAAAGTAGCTGATTATCCAAGAGGAAGGAAGTAAAAAATGGTAAAATAAGGCGGAGAAGTCAGAGGTGGGTCAGTGAAAAAGCGCTCTAAGCAACGACCGATAAAACAGGGGAATCCCAGATTTGCGGCGACCACATCAATGCCCAAGCCCAGAAATCCCACAAGTAATAGAAGAACTTAAAAAATACCTACAGCCAAGATTATTTACGCCGCTAAAATATATGCGAGGAAATCATGAAAAAATCATGAGAGATAGATTATTAACCTTACCCGTGGTGGTCACCTTATTGGTAAGCTTAGTCTATCGCCAGATAGCGGAATTAAGTGAAGCTGTAAGAGTCTTAAAAGAGGAAGGATTACTCTGGGTAGAACCTCTAAAAGTAAGTAAGCAAGCTGTATCCAAAAGATTGATGAGCTTACCTAAGGAAATCTTTGTATTGCTGCCGAGAAATATTTGAGAAAAAAGAAAAGAAATGTCAGGTAAAATTAGCATAGCTGAGAAATGGCAAAAGGTGAGAGAAAAATTCAGTGTTATTTGGATAGCCGATGGCTCAACCCTAAAGCAGCTGAGGAAAAGGCTGAAAGCTTCCGAGAAGGAATCTGGGAAATTGGCTGGAATAATAATGATGATTGTTGAGGCATTTACGCAAGTACCTGTGACAGTATGATATCAGAAAAATGAGAGATGTAACGATAAAGTATGGGCAGAACAATTAATAAATGAGCTACCTACATCAGGCTTGCTAGTTGTTGACCTAGGCTTTTTTAGTTTTCCTTGGTTTGACCAATTTACTAAGGAAGGAAAATATTTTCTTACCCGCATGAGGGGAAAACATCTTACCAAATAAAGCAAGTTTTGTCGACAGGAAAACTTTACTGAGATGAGATTATTACCCTCGGTCAGTATCGCTCTAATCCTTGCCATTCGACCGTCAGATTAGTCTCAGTTCTTTGGGGAAATACTTGGTATGATTATTTGACAAACGTGCTTGATTCTGAACAACTATCCGCTGAGGAAGTTTGTGATTTGTATAGAAGAAGATGGCAGATAGAAGAAGCTTTTCTCTTAACTAAGCGACTCTCAGGACTGGCGTATTTATGGGTTGGACACACTAACGGCGTACAAATCCAAATTCTCACTACCTTAATTTTCTATATTTTCAAGATTATAGCGAACCAATAAGGTACTTAAACCACTATTTTTTTGATCAATTTTACCCTGACTGTTATAGAGTGTTCTTTCTTCAGTAACCACCACATCCACTGTAGCTTGATCGCCAGAGCTTGTAAAATTATTAACTGAATCTATTCTCTGAACTCCATAGATATAATAAGCGCCATTATTAGCTAACCATTCGGAAGAACTTTCTTGACCATCAGAGCTTTTTATTTTGTCATTATAAGCTTTACCTGTAAGCAACTCTTCTCCTAAATAGGTTTGATAGGAGGGACCGAAAATATCTCTTTTTGCCTTTATTTAATTGATAGCGATCGAGATTGGGAAACCATTATTAAAATGCGATCGCTTTGAACCTTTCCTATTCCCCTTGAGTTGCTTGTCTAACCTGTTCGATCTCTAATTCTAAAGCTTGTGCTATCTGTTCAAAGTTTAATCCTAATGCCAATAAACGAGGAATAGAGGCTAATTTTGCCGCTAATTCGCCTTCTTGTCGGCCTTCCTCTCTACCTTCCTCTCTACCTTCCTGATACACTTTAGTTTGTTTTAAATCACTTAAACTAAACATCGCTTCTATCTCCTTTCTACTGACTTGGGGGAACTTATAAACCAAGATTGTCTCTATCAATTCTAAAAGTTCTTGCTGTTGTTTGAGATTAGGGAATTCTTCTCTAATGCGTGGAATTAATTGTTTTCCCTGCTCGATCGCTCTTGCGGTTGGTGCTATAATTAATTGTCAAACCCTAATCAACAAAGTTTTACTTCAATATATGGAAGGCAATTAAACTCAGCACCAAGCATGACCCTTCCGTAATCCTACTTTAGGCTATAATTATAAGAACCATCAAATGCACCCTATTCTTATTCTTCAAAAATCAAGGTTTATATCATAAAAATCAAAAAGTTTTTGGAAAAAATCTACTACTATAGACTCATAGGTTTCTTGCATAATTTCATAAGCTCCAAATCGATAAACTTCATAACCTAGCAATTTTAACTTTCTATCTTCAGCTACCATTTCTGCATAAAGCTGAGGCTTCGCATATTCTCCCTCAGCATAATGTTGTTTACCATCGATCTCGATAACAATTCTTTTTGATTTTGGCAATAATAATAAAAAATCCATACGTTGTCTTATCAATCTTCTCCCATTGTTATATCTTTTGAGTTCTTTGATAGTATAGGGATCATAATGTAAATAAACTTGTGGCAGTAGAGCGGGCGAATTTTCACCCCAACGACGACATAATTGCTCGTTGTTATAGTAAGTGTCAAAAAATCTAGATTCTACTCCATTATTTTGCAAGGATTCTTTAAGTCGTTTGTAAAGAGGAGCTGCCGCTTCTGAATTTGACCAGCTAATAATTTTTTTATACTCTTTCCACCAATCAATTAACTCTATCCATAATAATCCATGACTTTGAATCGGCTTATCATAGATCAAACAGGATTCTTTATACTTCGTAATTTCAATATCATTGCTAAGTGAATCTGAAAAAATAATTTCTGGTTTAAAAGAATTAGAGGCAAAAATAATATTTTTGATATTTTGATGTCCTAGTTTTTTGGTTAAATGAATTGTGTAGCCATTAATATCAACTTCCAAACCACTTTTTTTACAAATTTCTCTTAAAGTTTGCTTATGCTCTTCCTTAATATTATAACTTTTGTATAAAAGTATTGATTCAATTACTTTCAGAAATTTCTGAATATCGTTTTGATTTTCCCAATCAATCTTTGAGTAGTATCCATCTACTTGATCTCGGCGCGTAGATGCACCAGGCTCGTATTTATCAAATCCCGCCTCCGTAAACCAACTATCTATTTGATTAATATAATATCCTGAGCAAAATTGTCGAAACTCACTCTTTAATAAATCTAGAGATATATTCATAGAGACACATCAACTTTCGGAGAAATCACCGATACATACAATACCAAATTCTAGCAATTCAGCATTAGGATCAAAATCAACAGATTGGTGGGTTATGGCGAATACCTTATTAGTTGCTTAACTGTCTCATTTGTCATCGCCTAACCCACCCTACTATTTGGCTACCGGCAAAAGATAGCCATCGGCAATTGTATCAATTTGTAAAAGATGGTTGACGTTTGTGCCAATCGGTGGCCTGTTCGTAGGCGTGGGCGACGTGAAATAATTGATCTTCGCGCAGCACATTACCGACTAATTGTAAACCGATCGGCAAACCTTGCCCATCAAAACCGCAGGGAAGACTTAACCCAGGTAAACCGGCTAAATTGACGGGAATTGTCATTAAATCCGATAAATACATACTCAGAGGGTCCGCGGTTTTTTCCCCAGCTTTAAAAGCTGTGGTCGGTGAAGTGGGAGAAACTAACACATCTACCGATTGAAAAGCTCGATCGAAATCCTCTTTGATCAAAGTCCTGACTTTTTGTGCTTTCAGGTAATAAGCATCATAATAACCCGCCGAGAGGGTATAGGTTCCCAACATAATTCGGCGCTTAACCTCCGCACCAAAACCCTGAGCGCGAGTCTTGGTGTACATATCAATCAAACTATCGGCATCTTCCCGAATACCGTATTTAACCCCATCGTAACGGGCTAAATTCGCTGATGCCTCCGAGGGGGCGATAATGTAGTAGGTGGGCAATCCGTAACGGAAACGGGGACAGGAAATCTCTTTAATTGTGGCACCAAGGGCCTTTAACTGCTCTAAAGCTTGATTAACTGCCTCAGCAACCACCTGATCCAAACCTTCCCCGAAAGTTTCCTTAATTACGCCAATTTTTAACCCTTTTAAACTGGTTTTCAGGAATTGGCTATAGTCAGGAATCGGCAGATTGAGACTGGTAGAATCTTGGGGATCGTAACCTGCGATCGCTTGTAATAAAATCGCCGCATCTTCTACGGTACGACCAAAGGGACCGATCTGATCAAGAGAAGAAGCGTAAGCCACCAAACCAAAGCGAGAAACCAAGCCATAGGTCGGTTTTAGCCCAACAACGCCACAAAACGAAGCCGGTTGACGAATTGAGCCACCGGTATCCGATCCTAAGGCCACCACGCATTCTTGAGCGGCCACAGCCGCAGCCGAACCCCCCGAAGATCCCCCCGGCACCCGGGATAAGTCCCAAGGATTAGCAGTAACGTGATAACCAGAGTTTTCCGTGGAACTACCCATGGCAAACTCGTCTAAATTGGTTTTACCGACGATAACTGCCCCTAAATCCCGTAATTTTTGGGTAACGGTGGACTCGTAGGGGGGGACAAAATTCTCTAAAATCCGGGAAGCGCAGGTGGTGGGGATACCCTTGGTGCAGAGATTATCTTTTAGTGCGATGGGAATGCCTGCCAACGGATGCAGAGATTCACCTCTAGCTATTTTCTCGTCCACTTTTTGGGCTTGTGCGAGGGCTAAATCCGGGGTTAAATGGAGAAAGCTTTTTACTTGTGGTTCGATCGCTTCGATGCGAGCGAGAAATTCTGTGGCGATTTCGACGGCTGTTTTTTCTTTATTAACGAGTTGTTGATGCAGTTGACGAATCGAAGTCATGTTCAGTTACCGGTTACAACCACCGTCAGGAGCAAGCAACAACCCCGGACAGCAAAGACTATTTTAGCGTCAGTTTGGCTGTCGGTCAGCTAATCCCCTAAAATTAAAGGAAAGCCTCGCAGGAAAACTAGAGTTATGACTTTTACCGACAATTAGATAATTTAGACTACACACCTTGATCGAGTTGGCTATCTCTATCAAGGTTATGCCCTTAGTACCATGACTAAGGCAGATGTGCAAATCTTAATGGAGAAGATTTTACCGCTCTCGATCGCTCGTGCCGACTAGACTCTAGTGACCTCTCCAGTTAAACTATAGTAGTCAATAGTTATAAAGTTTTAAACGATCACCTATTGTCAGCCTTTTTAACCGGTCACTTTATTGCCTGCCTATGTTAGACAGTTTCTCCCCCCAAACCTCTAGCCTCGTCCTCGCTTCGGTGGCGGACTATTTCAAAGTCCTGTCGGAAGTCAGTCGCCTACAGATTCTCAGTTGCTTGCAATTAGGCGCGATGAATGGTAAAGAAATCGCTGAAGCTACCGGACTAGGCCAGGCCAATCTCTCCAAACACCTGAAAGCTTTAACCCAAGCGGGAATTATCTCGCGGCAACCCCAAGGAGTCAGCGTTTACTATCAAATTACCGACCCCGTGATCTATGATCTCTGTCAGGTGGTTTGCGATCGCATTAGTCAGCAAATGCGTCAACGGGCCCGAGAATTCGAGAGTCTGCCGGCTTTCCATCTCCCTAAATAAAAATCACTAAACCCTTGACATTTTGCGTCAATTATGATACGGAAAAAATTTCCATGCTCCTAGAAGAACTTTGTCAACGGTATCGGGAGGGAGAAAGAGATTTTCAGGGGATTAACTTGCGGGAAGGCGACTTAACTAATATGGTCTTCCCAGGAGTCAATTTTTGCCGTGCTGATCTGCGACAGGCGCGGTTAGGAAAAATACGCCTTGCGCGATCGCTGCTGAGAGAAGCGGATTTAAGTGAGGCGATTCTCTGGGGAGCAGATTTAAGTCAAGTGGACTTTTATCGAGCTTGTTTACGCGATGCGGACTTAAGCGGGGCTAATCTGATCGAAGCCAATTTAGAAGCCGCTTATTTAACCAAAGCCGTCTTAAACGGTGTTAATCTCAACAGTGCTAATCTTCAGCAGGCCCTATTAATTGATACGGATTTTCGCTCCACTTCCGACCAACGCACGGACTTAGGCAAAACGAACTTTTGCGGAGCCGATCTCAACTATGCCAATCTGAGCGGTTCCCTGTTATATCGAGCTAATTTCGCCCATTGCCGACTTTGCCGGGTTAATTTTCGTGCCAGTCCCGAAAGAGACGGATTTATTACCGATCTCACCGGGGCCAGTTTCCGGGGTGCGGATCTCAGTTATGCCGATTTGCGCGGGGCAATTTTAGAAGATGTGGACTTAACCGGTGCTGATTTAACCGGGACTTTGTTTTAATCTGGGAAGCTTTTTCAGTAAACAGTGATCAGTAAACAGTAATCAGTAAACAGTAATCAGTGAAAAGATGTCATTTCACTTAAAACTCAAATCTGATCACAAGGGACGAATCTCAGACCTAATTGGTTAAGCTAAAAGCTTTGATGTGCTTAGTTTCTAACCTTCTTTTTAGGTAGGAGAATTGTCAGATTCTGTCTTTTGCCTCTTGCCTGTTGCCTCTTGCCTTCAGAAGCTGATAACTGCTCACTGCTCACTGCTCACTGCTCACTGATAACTGATAATTGAAAGTCGATTTATTTAAAACCGACGGATGCTTGCCAAACAAAGGCCAGCAAGAGGAAAAATAGGGGAATCAGGGGCAAGACATCGACTAAGGGGTCGAAAATTTGGTATGCTTCTGGCAATTTGGCGAACAAAAGTGCAGTTTCCATCTCTCTATCTACCTTGACAAGAAAATTTTCAAACGTTTCCTGAAATTTTATCACGTTGGGGTAACATCTACGGCATCCTCAAGCCAAGGGGCAAAATCTTGGGCAAAAGTCCCCCCGAGGATAGATTGACGAATTTCACGGGTAAATCTGATTAATTCGGCGATATTGTGCAGAGATAAGAGAATATAACCCAACATCTCCCCCGATTTAATTAAATGATTTAGATAGGCACGGCTAAAGTGTTGACAGGTGTAACAGGGACAAGTCTCGTCTAAAGGGGAGAAATCCTCCTTAAAACGGGCATTTTTTAGGTTCCAACGCTCTCCCCGCACTAAAGCCGTGCCATGGCGACCAAAACGGGTGGGAATGACGCAATCAAACAGATCTATGCCACTAGCGATCGCCTTGGCCATTTCTCGATAGGTTCCCACTCCCATCAGGTAACGGGGTTTATTTTCGGGGAGTAAAGGGGCAGTTATCTGGACAATGCGATGAATTAGGCTCGTTTCTTCCCCCACACTCACGCCACCGATGGCATAACCGGGTAAATCGAGTTTTACTAAAGATTGCGCCGCCGTTGTCCGTAAATCCTCATAAATCCCCCCTTGGACTATAGCGAATAAAGCCTGTTCTTGGGGTCGTTGATGGGCCCCCAGACAGCGCTCTAACCAGCGATAGGTGCGTTCTATGGATGCTTTCATGGTCTCATGACTGACTCCCGTGGGGGGACATTCATCGAAGGCCATAATCACATCAGCACCGAGGGCATTTTGAATCTGAATCGATTTTTCTGGCGTGATTTCGATTATTCTACCGTCCCGAGGCGATCGAAAGGTGACTCCCGACTCTTTAATTTGCCGCAGTTGACTGAGGCTAAATACCTGAAATCCACCCGAATCTGTTAATATTGGCTGATTCCACGCCATAAACTCGTGTAAACCTCCCGCTCTCTCGATAATACTTTCTCCGGGCTGCAGATGCAGGTGATAGGTATTAGCGAGAATCATTTGCGCCCCCGTGCTGGCGATTTGAGCGGGGGTCAAACCTTTCACCGTGGCCAAAGTTCCCACGGGCATAAAACGGGGTGTTTCTACCGGTCCGTGGGGAGTATGCCAAACCCCAACCCGCGCACCAGTTTGGGGACACTGGGCGATTAATTCAAAGGAAAATCCCACTGTTTCAGTTATCAGTTATCAGTTATCAGTTATCAGTTATCAGTAACCAGTTATCAGTTATCAGTATTTTTGCTTGCTGCCTAAAAGGGGCAATCGTTGTCGTCTTCGTCTTCAAACTGCACATCCCACTTAGCAGAAAGTACCTGAGTAACCATAGCTTCGAGGGTATCAGCATTGAGACGGGCTTTCATATCGGGGTCTTGCAGTGGATTACTCAGGGGAATCAGCCGTAATTGCCGATTGTCTTGAATCAGATCAAAATAGGTCTCACCCTCAGGAGAGCGGGTTAAACGGAGATAATCGAAGCTATAGGTATTCAGATAAAGACTGTAGTTAGCAACTAGGGTGCTTTGCTGATAATCGGCGAAAACTTCCACTATCCATCCCTCCCCTTCACTCTGAATCACCCCTTCGAGACTATGGATATAGCGAACTCGTCCGATATCATCGAGGAGACGACGCATATCTTCTTTAGCGATGACCACGCCAGAGTCAATAATACAGGGGGCGGGCAGGGGCTGTGAGGGCGGATGATAGTTCATAGGGATTGCCAGTAAAAAAATTTCCGTTAATAACCCACCGGGTGTTTCTACCGATTCCTGTTGCAATTTTTTTCGGGTTACGTCTCGATCTTAACCCAATCCGCTAGAACTTTTCACTGTTACTTAGGATTAATAACGATGATCGATGATTAATTTCTGTTTACTAAATATTTACAAAAATCTGGGTAGACAGGGCCTACCCGATCATGATTATTTACTGGGGAGGGTTGGAAGCGGAAGGACTGCGATCGATGACTTGATCGATTAAACCATAGTCTAGGGCTTCTTCGGCGGACATAAAGAAATCCCTTTCCGTATCCTCGGCGATGAGGTCGAGAGGTTTACCCGTATGACTAGCTAGGTGTTCATTGAGTAATTGTTTGAGATAGAGAATTTCTTTGGCCTGAATTTCGATATCGGTGGCCTGACCTTGGGCGCCGCCGAGGGGTTGGTGAATCATGATCCGCGAGTTGGGTAGGCTCATTCTTTTGCCCGGTTTGCCGGCACTGAGGAGAAAAGCCCCCATACTGGCGGCTAAACCAATACAAATGGTGCTGACATCGGGACGGATTTGATTCATGGTGTCAAAAATCCCTAATCCGGCCGAAACGGAACCCCCAGGGGAGTTGATATACAGGTAAATATCTTTTTCGGGGTCTTCTGCTTCTAGAAAGAGTAATTGGGCGACGATTAGGTTAGCTAGGTCGCTGGTTACTTCTTGTCCCAAAAAGACGATTCTTTCCCGGAGTAGTCGGGAGTAGATATCGAAGGCGCGTTCGCCCCGGCCTGTGGTTTCAATAACGGTAGGAATCATTGCGCTTTCTTGTCTTGCTGCTGCGGTTAGTTTTTTGATTGTAACTTGGGGAGTGGGGGATAGGGATTAGGAGATAGGGGAAGTATTTTCAGTGAACAGTAATCAGTAATCAGTAATCAGTAAACTGAAAACTCACATCTGATAACTAATAACTGATTCAAGGCTGCCTCCTGCCCTTTGACGGCTAAGGGCTAAAAATAATCTTCTCGATGGCATCTAGGGCGGTTTCTAGGTCATCGTTGACGATTTGATAGGGGAATTCCTCGCTGGCGGCCAATTCTTCCCGGGCGCGCTCTAGGCGACGGGCGATCGCTGTTTCGGCATCTTTGCCCCGGTCGCGCAAACGACGTTCTAATTCCTCGAAACTGGGGGGTAGGATAAAGATTCTCCTCGCTTCGGGGAAGCTTTTACAGACCTGTCTGGCTCCCTCTAATTCGATTTCTAGAATTACGGTCTGGCCTGTTGCTAATTGAGCGGCGATCGCTGATTGGGGTGTTCCATAGTAGTTGCCCGCGTATTCGGCCGATTCTAGAAATTCTCCAGCTGCCATTTTCTCCTCAAAACTGGGACGGTCGAGAAAGTAGTAATCTTCCCCCTCAATTTCACCCGGTCGAGGTGGGCGCGTAGTAGCGGATACGGACAGGTAGAGGTTAGGGAAACGAGTTAGTAAATGCCGGACTAGCGTACCCTTGCCCACACCGCTAGGGCCGGTAATGACAATTAATTGACCGGGTTGCATGGGGTTAATAACTTAGTTGCTACTATTAACAGGCGCTTCCTTGTTGACCACGAAACGGTGAGCCACGGTTTCTGGTTGAATGGCCGACAGCACCACATGACTAGAATCGGTGATGATCACCGCACGAGTCCGTCTTCCATAGGTAGCATCGATTAAACAGCCTTTATCCCGAGCATCACTGATGATGCGTTTGATAGGAGCCGATTCTGGGCTAACGATGGCGATAACCCGATTAGCGGAAACAATATTACCGAAGCCGATGTTGATCAGTTGTATATCCATAAGTTAACAAAGGTGTAGTCCTTTGTACAAAAGAGTGTGGAGGTATGATTACAATGTTATCGAGAAAGATTTAGCCTTACAAGGCTAAAAATAACATTCTTAATCACATTTTAGTATTTTTTCAGGTTTTTTGCGATTTTAATTAAATTTGTTTACACGAGTCTCTATCTTAGGGAGTAAATAGTCCAAAAGTCGGGAAAATTAGGGAATTTTGAGGGTTTGGGGTGATGGGGAAGTGGGGTGTAGGGTGTAGGGTGTGGGGTGTGGGGTGTAGGGTGATGGGAGCTTTTTTCAGTGTTGCCAAAGGCACGGCGTAGCCGTCCAGTAAACAGTTATCAGTAATCAGTGAACTGAAAACTCACAACTGATCACTGATAACTGATCACTGATAACTGATCACTGTCAAGAATGTCCCCGGCAATGGCATGATAATTATGGTAACTAATAAGTATTCTCTATCCTTGGTGGGTGCGTCAGACTATGGGTTTTGCTGATCTATCGATCGCTGATATTGCGGCAGAGTACGATCTGGCCGATGAATCTGTGTTGTCACTTTGCGACCAATTAGGCATCTCCTATAAAGATCGGCAGACTAATCTCGCCCTAGAAGATGCTAAAGCAATTATCTCACTGATTTTATCCCAACGCTCAGGAGTAACCGCCTCGAAAACGGAAACGTCCCCTTGACTTTATTCCCCACTGCGATCTTCTCGGTGTCCGTGATCACTTAGAATCGCTCGACACCCTCCCAGAGGAGAAAATTTTTTAGTCACCTTAAAATTCCCTTTCTTGGAACAATTGCGAGTAGGAGAACAATGATCAAACGTTTGATTGTGGCAGCGATCGCTGTAGTCTTTTTTGTATTACAATTCAATCTTAACGGCGCTAGTGCCTTAGAACTCAATGAAAAAACCCTCACCATCACCCTCAATGATGCGGGGGAATCGGTGACTTTGACTTCTGAACAAGCGACGGAAGGACAGAAACTTTTTGTCGCCAATTGTACTAAGTGTCACCTGCAAGGTAAAACCAAAACTAATAATAACGTCAGTTTGGGTCTGGGTGATCTGGCCAAAGCGGAACCTCCCAGAGATAATCTGTTAGCATTGATTGATTATCTAGAACATCCCACCAGTTACGATGGTGAAGATGATCTGAGCGAATTTCATCCCAATGTTAGCCGTCCCGATATCTTCCCAGAATTACGCAATCTGACCGAAGATGATGTGTATAACGTCGCCGCTTATATGTTGGTTGCTCCCCGTCTAGACGAGCGTTGGGGTGGTACAATTTACTTCTAAATTGCCCTCCATATATCCCTCGATCCCTCTAGATTTCTAGGGGGATTTTTGATTAGATAGCAAATAGTTGTAAAAATTCTTTGAGTTCATTTAATACTTCATGCTCAAAGTTCCAAATATGACGTTTGTTTTTCATAACATAATCAAATCCATTCATACTGCATTTCCTGCCAGCTTGTTTTTTGTCTTCTGTGGAACAGGTATCAAATCGTAAATATAGCGGTTCTCGCATCTGTGCGGCACACTTAAACCTTTGCTGACTAAGCTGTTCAGGATCAGGAATGTACCTCTTGTGAATCAGAAACGCTATAGTTACTAATCCAAAACTTATCAAAATCTTTGTCTTTAATCGATTTTTCTTGCTTGTTTAAACAATTTCTCCAGTCTTCTAAACAATCCGCATAGGTGGAATCTTGACTTTTAATCTTCTTGAGAACTGTTTCTAGTTCTCCTTGTCCTTCCACATTGGTAAAATAACAAGCAAATTCTGTGATTTGATCTTCTATTGTTGTCAATCTATAAAGCTGACTGGTTTTCCTAATATCTTCCGCTTCTGGATACACCTTTTTCAGACAATCATTAAGCCAATTTAGTCGCTCTGTCTTAGTATCAGAATCTTGATCGATAATAATACCAACTTTAGGGATAGCTTTTTTACCAAGAGTCGCCTTAATTTCATCGAAAGTGCTGGTTAATTTAGCTTTATCTAAACCCTGTAAACATTTATAGTCATCTTCCTCAAAGCAAATCGGTTTATCTAACTGAATTTTGTTAATATTTAAGTATTTTACTAGGGCTTCGATAAAAATTTTATCATTCTTGCTCTCGACGATTAATAAGTTACTCACCTCTCACCTCATTGCCATGTTTTAAGGCGTACTCTAAAGTGCTTAATTGTCTTTTAATACCAATAATTTTATCAGTTCTGGGACTCCTTGCTAGTTCAAAATAGGCCCCCTGTTCTGGATAATATTCTAACCCCACATCGGCAAAAGCTTGGATCATCTCTAAACTATGGGTTGTGGCAAAAATTTGGCTATCTAGTTCGATAGCTAATCGGAATAAAGTTTTCCAAAACTCTCTTTGATTAGTGTAATGTATACCGTTTTCAATTTCATCAATTAATAAAATAGAACTTTCCTTTAATTTCATTATTATCTGAACTAAGCGATTGATAGCATCTCCAAATAGTGATATTGGTAACCGATTTTCTCCTTTTCTAGTCAGATATAAACTAGGTGAACCAAGATAAAAACTCTCAACATTTTCAATACATGGATCGAGAATGCGAATAGAATTTAGCACTTCATTTTTTTTGCCTTGAAAAACAATAAGTTCATAATCTTCGACTAGATCGGCATTAATTTCTCCCATTGATGTTGTGATTATTGGCATATTCTTGGCACTTTCTGAGCTATAGTCGGATGGTTTTATGTATTGTCCATTCAAGCTAATATTTAAATAATTTTTGGGTGTGGCAATTATAATAAATTCCTCACTCTTTTCTGAGAATTTATCGATTATATTAAATCGCAAAGTAGGTATTATACCTTTTGGAAAATACGATTCTCCTTCTATAAAATCCCGTAACAAATCTAATCCACCAAATAACCCAAATATTTTGGTGCTTCTTGATAACTCTTCTGAAATGTTTTCAGAGAATATAATTCTATTTTCCGTTTCTTGTTTATTCTCGTTTTGGGTTTTAATCAACATTTCTTGCGGCTGATTTTGCCTAAAAAATAAATTTTCAAAAGTCTGTTTTGGTAATGCCTGATGAATTTTTGTTGGTTCTCTTCTCAAGTATCTTAAAAATAAAATATTTTCAGGCTTGTCAGCAACAATTAAAGCCTCTAACAGGGCAGTTTTCCCTGAATTGTTTTTACCACCAATTAAATTAACTCGCTCAAAGCCTTCAATTTTGGTATGCTCAAAACATCTAAAATTACTAATTTCAATATCCTTAATCATGTTGACCTCTGGGCTGAATAAGCATAAATTTAGGGGTAGGAATGACCCTGGCAAGATGGGGATTTTTTTACTTAATTCTAGACGAGAATCGCCTCCAACTCTCAAAAAGGTGACTATCCCCCACCGAAACTGCCGCCCTAAGAGATAATAGAGACAGGGATTTATTTACATTTCTTCATCATGGCTAGAGACTTACGAGGATTTATTAAGCTTTTAGAAGATCGTGGGCAATTACGCCGCATTAGTGCATCGGTCTCTGCCGATTTAGAAATTGCCGAGATCGCTAATCGGATGCTACAGGTAGGGGGACCAGCCCTACTGTTTGAAAACGTGCAAGAGGCCGAGTTTCCCGTCGCTATTAACCTCATGGGAACGGTAGAACGTATCTGTTGGGCGATGAACCTGAATAAACCCGAAGAATTGGAAGATTTAGGCAAAAAACTTGCCCTGTTGCAACAACCGAAACCGCCGAAAAAACTCTCCCAAGCGATCGATTTTGGTAAAGTGTTGTTTGATGTCCTGAAAGCCAAACCCAACCGTAACTTTTTTCCTGCCTGTCAACAGGTGATTTTAGAAGGGAATGAAGTAGATTTAAAGAAAATTCCGATGATTCGCCCCTATCGGGGGGATGCAGGCCCGATTATCACCCTAGGGCTAGTAATTACCAAAGATTGCGAAACGGGAACCCCTAACGTCGGTGTCTATCGCCTACAGCTACAGTCTCACAATACCATGACCGTCCACTGGTTATCCGTGCGCGGTGGGGCGCGTCACCTGCGAAAAGCGGCACAGATGGGCAAAAAATTAGAAATAGCCATCGCTTTAGGGGTTGATCCTCTGATTATTATGGCCGCCGCCACTCCTATCCCCGTAGATCTCTCAGAATGGCTGTTTGCGGGATTGTACGGCGGTTCTGGGGTACAGTTAGCCAAGTGTAAAACCCTCGATTTAGAAGTGCCGGCCGACTCAGAAATCGTCCTCGAAGGAACAATTACCCCCGGAGAGGTATTGCCAGATGGACCCTTTGGTGATCACATGGGTTACTATGGCGGTGTGGAAGATTCACCCCTGATTCATTTCCACTGCATGACCCATCGTCGCGACCCTATTTATTTAACCACTTTTAGCGGTCGTCCTCCCAAGGAAGAGGCGATGATGGCCATCGCTCTTAATCGTATTTATACGCCGATTTTACGGCAACAGGTGTCGGAAATCAGGGATTTTTTCCTACCGATGGAAGCTTTAAGCTATAAAGCGGCGATTATCTCCATTGATAAAGCCTATCCCGGACAAGCGCGACGAGCGGCCTTAGCATTTTGGAGTGCCTTACCCCAGTTCACCTATACTAAATTTGTCATCGTCGTCGATAAGGAAATTAATATTCGCGACCCCCGGCAAGTGGTTTGGGCAATTAGTTCTAAAGTGGATCCGGTCCGTGATGTTTTTATTCTCCCAGAAACCCCCTTTGATAGCCTCGATTTTGCCAGCGAAAAGGTCGGTTTGGGGGGGAGAATGGGAATTGATGCCACGACAAAAATGTATCCTGAAACTGACCACGAGTGGGGGGAACCTTTGGAGTCGGATCCGTCCATGGCGGTCAAGGTTTCCCAACGCTGGTCAGAATACGGTTTAATCGATATTAATTTACAAGAAGTAGATGCCAATAAGTTTGGCTACGAAATGTAGATTTAACCGACTAAGCTGTGAGCGCGGTCTCTTCACAGATTTTAGGCAGTTTAACCCTTATTGCTGCCGTTTTTGAATCCTCAAAAATTAACTATGCAAGAGGTTTAATTAGGGTTTGCTGAAAAAGTAGGGGCGAAGCATTCGGATAGAAGCTCTAAGGTTTCACCGATAGGTTATTGCCCTAATGCTTCGCCCCTACAGGAAGCGGGCCGATGAAGACACAAGGTGTTGAACCACGATTCTCTCAAAATCTTGCGCCTGTGGGAGCGAAACAGAACCATAAAACCCTTACCTCGTCTATATTTCACATTTATTCAGCAAACCCTAATTAATTGAGTAATTATATCAGTAGTCTGCCAAGTAATAGTTACTAATTCTGTACGCAAATATTGCATCTAGAATTAGCTTTGTACGCTTTGACCCGTACTGGGTTAACTACGAACCTCTCTATCGGATTCCCGCTAAAGGCGGCCTCTCCGACTACCTTTCTTCCAATATT
>NZ_JADBUB010000144.1:0-19103 GCF_020245865.1 Microcystis sp. M169S2 | reverse complement strand
ATTAAAGCAGCTCTAAAGAGTTTTGAGTTAAAAGTTAAACTTCAAGTTTTCATTCAGGACAAATGTACTGATTAACTAATTTTTTGGGGAAAATTAGTTAACCCATTATTATAACATATAATTAATTTGCAAGAGTTCTATAGTAATGGCTAGAATGCAAGTTTTCCGAGAGTCTTTAATCGAAGAATGTAACTGCTCACCGCAATAACAAAGACTCTATTAACAACGGAGAGGTAAGATCGAGCAGTTAGATCTATACTGAGTTCAGTTAAGTACTTGCTGGACATGATGAATCAAACCGCTACCCTTAATTCGCCTTCAGTCATAACCGTCGCCGAAGAAGAGTTGACGGCCAATGTGCTGCTGGTGGAGTGGATAGTGAAACAGCAATAACAAATACCCCGGCAAGAGCGACTGATAGAAAAGCAACAGAAACAAATCGAAGCACAGCAGCAAGAGATAGAGAAGTTAAAAGAAGAACGACTCACCGTTCGCTCATTTCTCGAAGCGAAAATTTGATAAATTGTCTCAAATGCGGTCTAGCAAAAGCATTGAGCATTCTACTTGAATATTTATTAGTACAAAAAGACCATTTTGAGGTTAACGAATTGATTGGGGTTTGAGCGAGCCAATTGGGGATCGCAATCTCGGCAATGTTCTACTTACCTTACTCGCTAAAAAGCATACAGGATAAAAGGTATAGTCATTTCAGATAAGTCTGATACAGTCTAGACCGACAAAACCCTTATGAAATCCAGGATTGATATTCTCAATCTTAATTGAAATGATTATATAGCGGTAAGCGCTTGAGTGAGATACAGACCAAGCTTTGCCTAGCATGGTTTATAGCTCGTGACACTGTACCTCATACGACTGCACACCGCTATAACAGCAACTTTAAAACCCTTCCCCTAAAAAATTAAGCGAACAATAAGTCAGGTTACAAGCTGGTGACATCATCGCCCAACTATGTGATACTAAATCCTTTGAGTATAGGCTACATATCAGGACAGGCAAAAGGCAAAAGAGAGAATAAATAATCAGTTTTTAATAACCAGATTTAGTATGAATTGCTATCTCTGGCTGGCTGCAGTCCTCTCGGTTTACAGTCCACCTCAACCTAATCGGGCTTGTCACTTACCTATTCTCAACAAGCTCTGCTTTTTGCTGTGAGCAGTTACGGGGTGTGGCAAGAGGCAGTGGAAGCTGATAGGCAAATCGCCATTCTGGGCCATTACCGACCTGAACAAGGAAATTACAGATTTTTTCAAGCTAGGATCAAAGATTTTGTATCGAAAAATACAAAACTGGACAAAGTGACTGTTTAGGATGGTTTTTTTGAGAAGCTTAAGAACCGATCCATACGTCAAAGGAGTTTTCCATGCCCGAAACGCCACAAGAAGTCTTAAAAATGATTCAGGACAACAATATTAAGATTATTGACCTGAAATTTATTGATATGCCTGGTATCTGGCAACATTGCTCGTTCTACTACGACCAAATCGATGAAAGCTCTTTCAGCGATGGTGTTGCCTTCGATGGTTCCAGTATTCGCGGTTGGAAAGCAATTAACGAATCCGATATGGCCATGGTTCCCGATCCTACCACTGCTTGGATCGATCCCTTCTACAAGGAACCTACCCTAAGCATGATCTGTAGCATCAAAGAACCGAGAACCGGTGAATGGTATAGCCGCGATCCTCGCTCTATTGCCCAGAAAGCGATCGATTATCTGAGCAGTACCGGTTTAGGTGATACTGTATTTTTTGGACCAGAAGCAGAATTTTTCCTTTTTGATAGCGCTCGTTTTGACCAAACCGCCAACTCCGGCTATTACTACATGGATAGTGTCGAAGGTCGTTGGAATAGCGGTAAAGACGAAAAAGACGGAAATCTTGCCTATAAACCCGCCTACAAACAGGGTTATTTCCCCGTTAGTCCCACCGATACCTCTCAAGACATTCGCACGGAAATGCTCTTAACCATGGCCGACTGCGGAGTTCCCATTGAAAAACATCACCATGAAGTCGCTACCGGTGGTCAAAACGAGTTAGGGATTAAATTCTCTACCCTAGTACGGGCCGCCGACTACTTGATGACCTATAAATACTGCATTAAGAACGTGGCCAAGAAATACGGTAAAACCGTCACCTTTATGCCCAAACCCATCTTTGGTGATAACGGTTCCGGGATGCACGTTCACCAGTCTATCTGGAAAGATGGTCAACCCCTGTTCGCCGGGGATAAATACGCCGGACTTAGCCAAATGGCACTGTACTACATCGGTGGTTTGCTTAGACACGCTCCCGCGCTCTTAGCTTTAACTAACCCCACCACCAACTCTTACAAGCGTCTCGTCCCCGGTTTTGAGGCCCCAGTAAACTTGGCCTACTCCCAAGGTAATCGCTCCGCTTCGATTCGGATTCCTTTATCGGGAAGCAACCCGAAAGCTAAACGTTTAGAATTCCGTTGTCCTGATGCGACTTCTAATCCCTACCTCGCTTTTGCAGCTATGCTCTGTGCTGGTATCGATGGGATTAAAAATCAAATTGAACCGGGAGAACCTCTCGATGTGGATATCTATGAACTCAGTCCCGAAGAATTGTCAAAAATACCCTCTACCCCCGGTTCTCTAGAAGCAGCTCTAGAAAGTCTCGAAAAAGATCACGCTTTCTTGACCGATTCTGGTGTTTTTACCGAAGACTTTATCCAAAACTGGATCACCTACAAACTCGATAACGAAGTTAACCCGATGCGCTTACGTCCCCACCCCTACGAGTTCTCTCTCTACTACGATGTCTAAGGTTTGATTGATAATTAATACTAGGGTAGGCTTTTGCCTGCCCTTTTTTTTCGGAATCAGCAAGGGAGTGGGGAAGTGGGAAGTTTTTTGCCGTGAACAGTAAACAGTAAACAGTAATCAGTGAACTGAAAACTCGGCTCTTCTCGACTTTGTGTGATAATTTTTGCTTATGAAATCGTGAAATGTTTACTGGGAAAGACTTTTAGGACTATTTTGTTAAATAAACTATCAGTATAGACCTCGTTTCCACACAGAAACCAGAAGAGCCAAAACTCACATCTGATAACTGATAACTGATAACCGCCTAATCAAACAACAATCTTAAGCTTGATCTCCTCAGTCGTCAACAGTGATACAATTGCCGTCATAGCTAGGGGTGTCTGAGGCAATCAGGCTGAGAAAGACCCTTAGAACCTGAGACTGGGTAATTCCAGCGTAGGGAAGCTGTTTACAGAGGAAATAAAATTATGAGACAAGAATGGGTTGCCCCCCGGCGCGGACAAGCAAATGTATCGCAAATGCACTACGCCCGTCAGGGGATAATTACCGAAGAGATGACGTATGTGGCAAAACGGGAAAATCTCTCTCCCGAATTGATTCGCAGCGAAATCGCCCGAGGAAGACTGATTATTCCCGCTAATATCAATCACCTCAACCTCGAACCTATGGCGATCGGTATTGCTTCTAAGTGTAAAGTTAATGCTAATATCGGGGCTTCCCCTAACTCCTCGAATATTAACGAAGAACTGGAAAAATTACACCTAGCAGTCAAATACGGAGCCGATACGGTGATGGATCTTTCCACCGGTGGCGGTAATTTGGACGAAATTCGCACCGCGATTATCAATGCTTCTCCTGTCCCCATCGGTACTGTACCCATCTATCAAGCGGTGGAAAGCGTTCACGGCAATATTGAAAAACTCACCCCCGAAGATTTCCTCCATATTATCGAAAAACACGCCCAGCAAGGGGTAGATTACATGACGATTCATGCGGGAATCCTCATCGAACACCTGCCTTTAGTCAAAACTCGTCTGACCGGGATTGTCTCCCGGGGCGGTGGTATTATTGCCAAGTGGATGTTACACCACCACAAGCAAAATCCTCTCTACACCCATTTCGACGAAATTATCGAGATTTTCAAGCGTTATGACGTTTCTTTTAGTCTCGGTGACTCCCTACGTCCCGGTTGTACCCACGATGCTTCCGATGCAGCCCAATTAGCGGAATTGAAAACCCTCGGCCAACTAACGCGTCGCGCTTGGGAACACGATGTACAGGTGATGGTGGAAGGACCGGGCCATGTTCCCATGGACCAAATTGAGTTTAATGTGAAAAAACAGATGGAGGAGTGTAGCGAAGCACCTTTCTATGTTCTCGGTCCCCTTGTCACCGATATTGCCCCAGGATACGATCATATCACTTCGGCGATCGGGGCGGCTCTGGCGGGTTGGTACGGGACGGCGATGTTATGTTATGTCACCCCGAAAGAACATCTCGGTTTACCCAACGCTGAAGATGTGCGAAATGGCTTAATTGCCTACAAAATAGCGGCTCATGCGGCAGATATCGCCCGTCATCGTCCAGGAGCGCGGGATCGTGACGACGAACTCTCCATAGCTCGTTATAATTTCGATTGGAATCGTCAATTTCAGTTATCCTTGGATCCCGATCGCGCTAAGGAATACCACGATGAGACTTTACCCGCAGATATCTATAAGACTGCGGAGTTTTGTTCGATGTGTGGACCGAAATTCTGTCCCATGCAAACTAAGGTCGATGCCGATGCAATTACGGAATTAGAGAAGTTTCTCGCTAGTCAGAATCAAGACAATTTAACCCCAGTTTAAACGGGAGTTATGGGAAGGGCTGATTTGATTTCAGCCCTATTCCTAGGATAGAAGTCAAAATTCGGAGAATAACCGCCATTTTTTTGACTAATTAACCCGTTTTTCTAGATATTGACCGATCATCAATTCTTGACCAGCGCGAGAGATAATAGTTTGTCGGGTGCGATATTGTTGACCGATGAGTTTAATTTCTTCTTCAAAGACAGAACCGGCGTATTCTGTTCTCAGACAGAGAGTAGAGGGGTTAGGAAAGGTATAAATGGCACTAACGGGTTTATCCGTCGCAAATCCCCGATCGCGATAGAGAATATTATCTAAAATACCGAATATAGTGGAACCGTTGGAGGGTTTTTTACTCTGGGGACGGAGATAATTACTTTGCCAAGTCACTTCCGTACCACCTAATAAAGTTGTATCTTCCAGATTATGTAAACGGGCCAGTTGAATTAATGGTTCGCTGCCTTGGGGTAAATATTTAATCTCGATGGCGCTGATAACTTCTTGGGGTTCCGTTTCTTGGGTGAGGGTGTAATAACGTCTCTGGGATTGCCAGTGTCCTTCTGTCTGCTTAAAAAAGGCTAAAGCCGAGGTTTCCAGCGATAATTGGGCGGTTTGAATTAATGTCATAGAAATAAAACCTTTCCTGTTTTTTGGTAGAGCAGATTTGTTATCCTTTGTCAAGAGTTTGCCAGAGAACTGTTACACATCTTAATACAATTATAACTCTGCATGGAAATTAAGTGGTAGGGGTGTTGAGAGAGATAATTGGGAAAAAGCCGCATAGATACAGCAGTTACAGGGAAAAAAGGGGATAAGATTGCTAAAACCTGCGAGCTTATCCTAGTTACTTCCATTTACCCCTATCTATCGATTAATTCTGTCAAATTGGCTACAGTGAGGCCGAGGTGATTCCCCCAACTCCCTTTTTTACCTGTTACTTTTCACCCGATCTGCCCAGTCTTGGTATTGTTAAAAATATAGAACCTCCGAACCAGGTCTCAACTCTGTGCAGTTAAAACAAGTCATCATCGCCCATAAGGCCAACCATCCCCAAAGTAAAGCATGGGCGGAAAAATGCGCTAAACAGTTAGAAGCCCGTCAGTGTAAAGTTTTAATGGGACCCAGTGGCTTTAAAGATAATCCCTATCCAGTATTTTTAGCCTCAGCATCGGAAAAAATCGACCTCGCCATCGTTTTGGGCGGAGATGGAACCATTTTAGCCGCCGCTCGCTATTTAGCTCACGAAGACATTCCAATTTTAGCGGTGAATGTCGGCGGCCATCTGGGATTTTTAACGGAACCTTTGGAGATTTTCCAAGATACGGAGACGGTCTGGGAGCGTTTACAATCCGATCGCTATGCGGTACAACAACGGATGATGTTAAAGGCCAGAATCTATGAAGGGGATAAAAGAAACCCGCAGCCAGTGAGCGAGGCATTTTATGCCCTGAATGAGATGTGCGTGAAACCCGCTAGTATCGATAGGATGCCCACCTCAATCCTCGAAATCGAAGTGGACGGGGAAATAGTAGATCAGTACCAAGGAGACGGTTTATTAGTGGCTACTCCCACGGGGTCCACCTGTTACACCGCTTCCGCTAATGGCCCGATTATACACCCCGGCATGGAAGCGATCGCTGTCACCCCGATTTGTCCCTTGAGTCTCTCCAGTCGGCCGATTGTCATTCCCCCGGCATCTCTGGTCAGTATTTGGCCCCTAGGAGACTACGAATTAAACACTAAACTCTGGATGGATGGTGCTTTGGCCACTTCCATTTGGCCTGGGCAATGGGTGGGAGTTACCAAAGCCGAAAAATTCGCCCAATTTATTATCCTGCGGGAAAGCTATTCTTTTTATCAGACTCTACAGGAAAAATTGCAATGGGCCGGGGCGAGAATTCATTATGATGGCAATCGTCATAATTAGGGTTTGCGGCAAAAAGTTTTTCGTGGGGACAGGGTGTGGGGTGTAGGGTGTAGGGTGTAGGGTTTTACCGATTTTGAGGACGTTCGGCGAGCTCAGTCGAGTGGACGGTGAGCCTGTCGAACCGCCGGGGTCAATTACCTAATTTTCAGGGAAAAAGTCCCTGAATTTTCCCCCCAATCACTCCAAAGGTCGGCACTTTTTGAGGTCAAAAAAGTCTAAAAACCTTATCCAACAAGGTTTTTAGATTTATTGAACAAGCCCTAAGTATATCTTCTAAAATTGGTCATTACCTCCGATTTTATCAGTCAATCTAGGCTTTTGGGGGTAGAACCCCCCAAACCCAGAAGCACATTTGCTGATTGTCGGTATTTCTGCAAGAGAGGGTCAAAAGTTGTCAAAATATTTGACAAAGTTGCCGCTTTATGGTAAGAAATTGGGTTATTATTATCCCTTAAATTTTAAATTTCATCCCATCCTGTTAAGCCAGAAGACATAACATAACTGGTAACAGTTGCTTCAAAAAAGTTAGCTTTGGTGTGGCCTTCTTTTTTGGTATCGGAAAAGCGTTCCAGATGGTTATAGGGACTTTTGTTATACTTTTCTTCCCTGTATAAAGGCTCAAGTCCGATCGCTTTTAGCCGAATATTAGCGAGGTATTTAGTGTACTGTTCGGTACTGTATTCGGTAATACCTAAAATTTCGTTGCCAACGATGTGATTTGTCCAGCGACATTCGTGTTTAACGGCACTATCGAACATCTCATAAATCTGTTCAACAGAATGGGGAAAAATTGCCATGGCTTCGGGAATAAGTTTCTGATACAAACGGACGTGACTTAACTCGTCCCGGTTGATCATTTTGAAAACGTCAGCGCTACCGGACATTAGCTGTCGAGAAGCAAGATTATAGAAAAAGATAAAGCCGTTATAAAAATACAAACTCTCCAGTAAATAGTCGGCAAGAAGAGCGATAAAATAGCTTTCAGTAGTTTGTTTGTCGATGTATTGCTGGTAGAGACTAGCAATAAATTCACAGCGATCCTTGAGAACTTTATCGGTGCGCCAAAAGTCATAAACTTCGCCTCTGCGATCCGAGGGAATAATCGTTTCAATTAAGTATTGATAACTTTGATTGTGCATGGCCTCTTGAGAAATTTGTTCCGCCATACAAAGACTAATTTCTGGCGCAGTGACGCTACCTTTTAGGTGGGGAATATTACAGGTTTGTACGGAATCAAGAAAAGTTAGATAGGACAAAATACCATCATAAGCATATCTTTCTTCATCGGTAAGATGCCCGTATTCAGTCACGTCTTGAGTGATATCTAAGCGTTGCGGGATCCAGAAATTTTCCCGCATTTGTTGATATAAACCCACCGCCCAGGTGTAGCGGACATCGTTTAATTGCATCAGGTTGGTGGTGTTACCAAACCAGATGGAACGGTTTTCGATCGCATCATCTCCCGCCGGATTAAAGATCGGGGAAATGGGCATCGAATGGCAAGAATTAACTAAATGTAAGGACATGATTACTTGGATATTATGGCACTTTTAGGTTATAATAGATTTTTGGTAAAAAGTCAAATGGTTTGATTAGGAATAAATTCAAAATCTAGGGCTTCTGCCAAAGTAAATGGGCAGTCCTTCGGGAATTTATCGAGTTTTATCCCTGTTTCAATAGCGGCTTTTTTTCTGGCTTTGTTATAGCATTTTTTTAAATTTTCTTCTGTTAAAAAAATCTTAAGACTAGGGCTATTCTCTAAATCTTCTTCGATTCTTTCGCGATGCTCAAAAAGGGTTAATTCCCAGCTTCTGCTTTGTTTTTCTGGCTCTTGTAAGTATTTTAGTAAATGCCATAAAATCACGGTCAGATTGCTTTTTAATGCTTTCTGTTGACTGATAGACATAGATTTGATTTCTTCAATTAAATTCTCTAAATCTAAATTGGAAAACTGGCGATTTTCCAGTAAATTAATTGTTTTCTCTAACCAGAGATAGTAATCTTTTTCGTATAAGTTCTTTTCCATAATTATCTCCATTACTTTGATATTTCAGGAAACCAATCCTCATTTAAAGCCTGTTCTATAGTGCAAATTGGAGCTAAACCGACCAAATTTTCAGCCATTCCAGATAATTCGAGCCAAGAAATACGAGCTTCTTGAAAAGAGTTATCAAAAATTTCAATGAGATAAGGCTGTAAACTAGGACTATCGGCAATAATTCTTTTTATGGCACGACGGAAATTCCTAATTTCATTTTTCCATCCTCTTTGATTATATTCTAATTCCGATTGCCAGTAAGCTAGTTTCAGCAAATGTTCTAATAACCGAGTTAAATAACTTTCTAAACTTCGTTTCTCACTTTTCCCCATGCTGCTAATTTCTTCAATTAAATTCTCTAAATCTAAATCAGAAAATTGACGATTTTCTAGTAAAGATATGGTTTTCTCTATCCAGAGATAGTAATCTTTTTCGTATAAATCACTCTTCATTGCTTAATCCTCTCCGAGAAACTCAGGAAACCAATTTTCATCTAAAATTTGGTCGATTGATCCAATAGGTGTAGCACTTAAAAGTCTTTTATCGATGCCAGAACCTTCGACAAATAAATGGCAAGCATCCTCATAACATGGCTCAAGAATCTCGGTGAGGTAAGATGCTAAGTTTGTATTATAAGTTCCATCCTTTTTGTTGCTAATAATTCTTTTTATTTGAATGCGAAAATTTAAAATCTCACGTCGCCACTTGTTTTTATTGTAATCGCGCTTAGATTGCCAATAAGTTAATTTAAGTAAATGCTCCAAGAGTTTAGTTAGTAAACTCTCTAACTTCTGACGTTCTCTTCTGGACATATCTTTTATTTCTTCAATTAAATTTTCTAAATCCAAGTCAGAAAACTGGCGATTTTCTAGTAAAGATATGGTTTTCTCTAACCAGAGATAGTAATCCTGTTCGTATAAAGTCTTATTCATGGCTGTGATTAGGTGATGAATAAGACTCATTTTAAATGATCTGAAAAAAATAAGGTGGGCATTACCCACCCAAGTTAGGCTTAATTAGCGCAACTAGAACAACTATCGTCAGACTCTCGAAAATTGTCCTTTTGTACGGTGCGGACATAATAAATCGCTTTACACCCCAATTCCCACGCCATAACTAGAGTATCAAAAATATCCTTGGCTGTGAGACAACGGTTGGGTTCTGCGGGGAAATAAACCCCTTCATTGAGGTTGAATAATAACTCCATAGAAATCCCCGTATCGATCCATTCTTGCATAGTAGCGATCGCTTTCACCACCTGCTGCTGTTCGAGATTTTTATTCTCTGGATAAAACCAGAAAGCTTCTTCAATAAAAGGTGGCGCGATGGGAACAGTTCCCTTTGCCCATTTATCGTAGAAAAAGCGACTATAAACCGGCAAAACACTGGCAGTACATCCCTGTACCAAACTGGAGGAAGTATTAGGAGCAATGGCGGTAATATGGGAATTACGGATGCCAAATCGTTGAATATCTTCGGCTAATTGTTGCCATCTTTGCGGTTGCACCGCATTATTTAAAAACCATGCCACTGGTTTGGCACCGATTAATTTACCTTGACTCCATTCACTACCCAAGAAAGCTTGATAAGCACCACGTTCTTTGGCTAATTCCATCGAGGAATAGGTACACCAATAGCCAATTTCTTCAAATAAATTACTAATTTCTGACAGGTTATTGTAGGATAATTTTCGTTTCGCTAACCAGTCAGCCAATCCCATTGCCCCTACCCCAATAGTGCGATATTTATCGTTGTGGTTTTTAGCATTATCAAAGGGAGGATTAGTGATATCGATAGTATTGTCGAGAATCCTGACAGCGATTTGACAATTAGACTCGATTTCTTCCCTGTCGATATTGGCTAAATTAAGGCTAACTAAATTACAGCAATGGGCAGTTTTATCGGGGGTGACATTCGAGAAACTCTCCGTGCATAAATTTACACCGGGTATATAGCCATCGTGTTTATTAGGATTAGCCCGATTGATGGTATCTTTGAAGGCAATGTAGGGCATTCCTGTTTCCACTTGGGAACGCATGATACTTTTAAATAAGTCCCGGGCATTGATTTTTTTATAGAGTACAATCTCTCTATCTAAATTAGCCTCTACTAAACGATAAGCCTCTTCAAATTCTTCCCCCCATAGTTCCGCTAATTCTATACCTAATTTTGTGCGAACTTCGTAGGGATCCACTAATGTCCACTCGGCTTTAGTTATCACCCGACGCATGAATTCATCGGTGATAACTAATTGGGGAAAAATATCATAAGCTTTGCGTCTTTGATCACCGTTTTCTGTCTGCATTTCCAGAAATTCTGGCACATCTAAATGCCAGATGTCAACACCGATAGTTACTGCCCCGGCGCGTCTTCCCCCCTGATTTACTGCAATAGCTGTATCGTTGAGTAATTTAATCCAAGGAATAATCCCCCCAGAAGCATTAGCTTTCCCCATTACCCAGCTACCAGTGGCGCGAATTCTACTCACATTCACACCGACACCGCCACCATTTTTGGAGATGCGGGCAGCATTGGTAATCTCGCCGAAAATGCTTTCTAAACTGTCGTCAATGGAGAGGATAAAACAACTGGTTAGGGAACCTTTAGGTGTGCGTAAATTGGCTAAAATTGGGGTGGCAAGAGAGATTTTTCTTTGGGCAATCGCTTGATAAAAGTTCTTCGCCCAGTGCAGTCTATTAGCCGGATCTTCCACACTGGCAAGCAGTAAGGAACAGGTTAATAATGCCTCTTGGGGTAACTCATTTTTGAGTAAATAACGGCTAGTGATTAACAATGCCCCGGCGTAATCATAATCGATATCCCAATCGGGATTAATCCAAGAACCAGCTTCTTTTAATTCTGCCTCAGAATAGATGAGAATCCTTTCGTCGTACAGCTGATTTTTAACTTGAGTTTTGACAGTTTTCTCGTAATTTCCGTATTGATAACCCCGCACTACTAATGTATCTTTCCACAGACTCCAAATATGCAATCTTCCGGCTACATAGCGCCAATCTGGTTCCTCGGGACTACACATTTCTAGGGCGCAATTGATTAAATTATCCTGTATTTCCCTAGTGGTAATCCCATCCCGCAGCCGTGTGGTTAAACCCGCTTCTAAGGCAATAGAATTGACTTTTTTGCCCTCACAAGCCCACTCTACCACGTCGCGAATTTTGCCGATATTTAAGCTTGTGGTGGAACCATCGCGCCGAATCACTCTAATTCCATGGCTGCCCATATTAGCTAAAGGGGTAGAACGAAAGGGTATTACTTCGTTATTTTTGTGAATGGAAACGGCAGTAGTCAAGGGCTTCGATTGCATAATTGGGAAATTGCGGCGTTAAAAAACTTGACAAATTAATCTATTTGTACTAGATTATTCTATCAGATTTTCTAGGAAAACACAACATCTAGCGTGTTAAATAATCATATCACTCTATATATAGTAGAGCGAGGATTGTTTTGTCCCCCAAAACAGTGTTTTCGATGACATTTTTCGCAAAAAATTCTCAATTTTCTCGGAAAGATAGTTTTTTTGTACGCTTGACAAAAAGTTTATTCTTTGATAGTAAAAACAGATTGACAAAATATTTCCGATCCCATTGTGCTTGACTGCTGAGGAGGTTGTGGTGAGACTTTATTTGTTCTTAACTTTTCGATAATCTAAGACAAGAGTGGATTAAAAGTCAAATTTCCTCCGAGAACCTCTGAGAGAGTAAATTTTCTCTTTTCGCTATTTAGTGGCTTACCGCTAGAATAATAGGACAAAAACGCTATATATAGCGTCTAGCCAGTAGAGGACAAGGATGAAATATTTAGAAGAATGGCGTGGTAGCGGGGTGGATGCGGAGTTAATCGCTCTCAATGTCACCGGTTTAGCGGGGCTATCTCCCAGTGAATACCTACTCTACTCCCAAGAATTACCGCGACGCAATGATGGCAGAGTTAGGGATGGTATTCTCAAGCGTTATGAACATACCAGTCAAGGCGGTTGGTGGTGTTCAGGAATTGACCTACTAACGGGTAATTATGACTCTTGGGGCTGTTTTAAGCCCGATTTTCCCCGTTTAAGCTTCGATAAGGCTAAACCGATTAAGTACGAACATCCTCCCCAAACCCCTACGGGAGTCTTTGCTTTGCGGGTTCCCCTGAAAATTTGGCAAAAGATAGCCCAACATATCAGTATTAATATTTTAACTGAAGAAGTGGATAATAAGCAAGAGGATCTCGGTTTTTGGTCCTGGGTAATTAAACATCCAGAGATACCTATTTGTCTTACGGAAGGAGCGAAAAAAGCGGGGGCATTACTAACAGCAGGTTATGTGACAATTGCCTTACCCGGGATTCACAATGGTTATCGTACTCCCAAGGACGAATTAGGGAGGAGAATCGGTAAATCTCATTTAATTCCGCAGCTAGAAAAATTAGCTAATTCAGGACGAAAGATTTATCTAGTTTTCGATCAAGAAACTAAACCGAAAACCCAGCAAGCGGTTAATTTAGCTTTACAGAGAATGGGTTATCTATTCAGTCAGGCTAACTGTGAGGTAAAGGTAGTTACTTGGGATGCTGCTGACGGTAAAGGGGTGGATGATTTACTAATCAATCGAGGAGAAGATTACTTTAAACAAGTCTATCAAAAAGCTACCTCTTGGGAAATTTGGAAAGCAGCGAATTTAAATAGTTTAACTCTCTCACCTCATCTAGAATTAAATAGCCGTTACTTGCCAGATATTGCTATTCCTACATCAGCGCATTTAATGGCGATTAAATCTGCTAAAGGTACGGGAAAAACTGAGTTTTTAGCCAAGATAGTTAAACAAGCTATTGCCAATCAACAAAAAGTTTTAGTGATTGGTCATCGAGTGAAACTGGTAGAGGAGTTATGTCAACGCTTTGGTTTAAACTATATCAGCAAAATTAGGGATAATCCTGCGGCACAAATTTACGGTTATGGTTTATGTATTGACTCTCTTCATCCCCAATCACAAGCTAAATTTCAAGCGGAAGATTGGCAAGGAGCTATTATTATTATCGATGAGATTGAACAGGTTCTATGGCATGGGTTAAATGGGGATACTTGTAAAACTAATCGCGTGGCAATTTTAAAATCCCTAAAGTCCTTGCTGCAAACTGTAGTCAGCAGTGGGGGTAAAGTCCTAGTTGCTGATGCTGATTTAAGTGATATTTCCCTAGATTATTTAACTTCTTTAGCTGCAATTAAACTAGAAACTTTCTTGATTAGTAACGAGTGGAAACCTAGTTATCAAGAAGCTTGGCGAGTTTATAACTACTCCGATAATACTCCCCAACGGCTAGTTAATGATTTAGTTAAACATATTAAAGACGGAGGAAAACCTTTTGTTTGTCTATCAGCACAAAAATTAACCAGTAAATGGGGAACAATTACCCTAGAATCCTATCTAAAAAAGCAATTTCCTCATAAGAAAGTTCTGCGGATAGACTCAGAGTCCTTGCAAGATTCTAGTCACGCTGCCTATCAAGCGATTGGCAATTTAAATCAGTTGTTGCTTAACTATGATATAGTTCTAGCTAGTCCCGCGATCGAAACGGGAATTAGTATTGATATTCAGCAGCACTTTTCTTCAGTTTGGTGTTTAGCACAGGGAATTCAGAATCCCACTTCTATCGCTCAATTTTTAGGGAGAATTAGAGAGAATATTCCTCGTTATATTTGGTCAGCAGTGTACGGATTTAATCAGGTGGGCAATGGGTCTACTTCTATCCCCAAACTTCTCACCTCTGGACACCGATTAACCGAGGTTAATATTCGCTTACTACACCAATCAGATTTAGAATCTCTGGAGGATTTAGATACAACTTTTCAAGCGGAATCTCTTCTCTGCTGGGCTAAAATGGCCGTGCGAGTCAATGCTTATATGCTTAATTATCGTCAGTCAATTCTAGGAATTTTACAAGCAGAAGGTCATAGAATTAAAGAACGAAATCAGGAAGAAGAACTAGACATAACTAATCAGTTAACGGAAGCAATTGAAGAAATTATGGAACATAATTATCGTTCTGAATGTGATGCGATTGCCAGTGCAGCTGAGATAACGGAATCAGAGTGTCGTCTGCTAAAAAAACAGTTAATTAAGTCAGTAAAAGAAAGGAGAATTCTTAGAAAATATGACCTATACAAACGCTATGGAATCCCCGTCACACCGCAATTAGTGATTAAAGATGATCAAGGATGGTATCAAGAACTACGCCTACATTACTTTTTGACAATTGGGCGACAATTTTTGTGTGATCGAGATGCTTTAATTGCGCGTAAACTGATAGAATCAGGTCACGGAAGTTTATTTATTCCCGATTTTAATAGTAGTCAATTAGGAGTGATTATCGGGACGTTAGAATTGTTGGGAATTCCCGTATTATTAGCTAATCCTGAAAGAGAATTAAATAATCATGATGCCGATTTACAAAAAATGGCGGAAATTGCCGTTAAAAACCGTAACGAGATTAAAACTATCACCAAGATTAACCTCGCTAATACTTCCCGTCCTCTGACGATTATTCGTAATTTTTTAAACTTGTTAGGTTATAAATTAACCGACAAGGGCAGCCAGAGAATTGCTAAAAAATTCCTAAAAGTTTATCAGATTGTTGCACCTTATGATGGTAGAGAACAAGTGTTTCAACAATGGTTATTTAGAGACGAAAAATGTGCGGGAAGTTCCGAGTTTTGGTATGAATAAGGTTCTTAGGGACTTGTTATACAATTAACCAAGTCAGGATTCCGTTTTTGTAACGGGGATTTATACCCCGCTCCAAAAACTTTTCCACTTAAAAGGCAAGGTTTTAGACCCAGTTTTTTTCGATAATTAATTAAAAGAATCCTCTAGGTTATTTTTCGGTACATTCAAAACAGGATTTTGGTCAAAGAAACCCCAAGACATAATCTTAAAACCTGCTGGATGTACGGTCATAATTGGCCATTCTTCCGGACGAGGAATATGGGTAACACCGTAGGTGTACCAGACGACTAAATCCTCATTGTCGAGAGATTCATTATCAGCAGTATATTGCGGTAAACCTCGGCCTTTTTTGCCTTGATTGGGATAATCTCCCGCTGCATAAAGCTCGTTCGCTTTGTAACGAGTTGCCCAAAAATGATGGGTAGCAAATTCACCCCGTTGACGAGAATCCGCTTGAAAATTGGGATAATAAATTGAATTTGCCGATGGCATTAACATATAACTTGTCGGCATTCCTAGGGAGTTTTTCTGATTCTTATTCATTACCATCCAAGCGCGACTTTCAGCTAAATTCACATCACGAATTGCCTCAGATTCTTGCTGAAGATTTCTTTCTGACATAGTGAAGGCATTACCAAAGGGATTCTTTTCTGGTGATAAAGTAGAAACCTTCATTTCAGTAACAGAATTTTTAACCCCATCCACATCGAAATCAAGACGAAAATTTAAGAAGTGCTGATGATTAATTGCTTCCACATTTGCCGCTACTAATGTCCCAAATTTATCGCCATGATCATGAGAATTAGTGAGATCAGTAGTCGCTTTAGCTAACATAATTCCTGTTAAATCGCTGCGCTGTTCTAAAGTACCATCTTCATGAAAAATCCAGTTAATTCCGTAGTCATAATTACCGATAGCAGCCACGGTATTAACCACTAATTGACGGGCGCGACGACCTTCAAAAGTTTCTGTGTTAAAATCATAATGTCGCCAGAGAATTCCCGCATCCTTTTCGTAAATACCTATGATATTTTCCCCGATATAAGGTTCCCCATTATCATCAGCAAACAAGGCATTTAACAAGACAGTATTTTCGGGAACATCATTACCTTTATCCAAGGGAGTAGATAGCCAACCAAAACGATATTCTCCCACATCAAAAGCACTACGAACCGCCCATTCTCGCGAGGTATTGGAGTAGGGAACTAGCATTTCTGACAGTCCTGCACGATATAAAATCATTCTATCTTTACCGTTATCATTGTAGGTAACTAGATAAAGAACTAACCCCTCTCTTGGGTGCATGAGATAACGAAATTTCCAATTTTGCCAGCTAACTTCGTTACCCTTAATCTGAAAAGTTGTCCCTTGCGGTTGTTGAATTCTTAAAGGTTTTAGGGCTTTTTGAAGGGGTGAAAGGGTTTTTTCATCGTAATCAAAATTGGCTTTTGAGAAAGGTATAATACCAGTATCTTGCACTTCAAATACTTGGCGATTATTTAAATCTACCGTCACCGATAAACCTTCGATCGGTGCGCCATAATAATTATTACGATCCTTGCCTTTATAGTAAGTAATCCCGCGAATTAAGCGCTTTCCCGATGCTTGTTCTTTCTCGCTCATCATCCCAGTAGCCCAACCGTCAATGATGACGTTTTCAAAGTCAGCAATCCCGCGTTTTTTCATAGCTTCTTGCCAACGAAGATCGGCTTTGGCTAATTGATCGAGAATTTCGTATTCTTCATCTAACAATGGCGGTTGCCCCGTCGATACTTCTTGCCATGAGATAATTTTACTCGCTTTGGTATCGACAATAGCCTCATAGGTTTTATTCAGTCTGGGTTCCAGAATTACTAAAAAAGCCTGACGAGGAATAGCATCTCCTTTTTTAAAGTTTAAAACAGTTTGCTTATCGGGTTCTTGTAAAGAAATATTAGGAAATCTGGCGAACTCTGTCAGGGATTTGTCTTTTTTCACCACAGTTACCGCCATTTTAATCTCATTTTCTGTGAGGGGATCGAGGGGATGGCTAATCCCTGGGGATTGGGCGAAAGTTTTCCCAAAAATTAAGATCACTCCACAGCTGATTACAAATAAAATCGTCAGTGGTCTCCACCATGGGTATTTTTTCAGCATAGAAATCCCTCGATAAGGCTAAAAGATGGTCTATCCCAGACATGATAATCGGGGATGTCATAATTAACCTTATATCTTTTCAAAAAATTAAGATCGATGTCGGCTGTATTAGCGCGGCTTGATGCAGATTAAATTGTTAATTTTGCCACAATACAAGGCGTTGCTGAATCAAGCTATGAATCCCAACTGTGCATCCTATCTAAAAGTTAGTTTGACAGAAGCTTCCTATTTCAAATCAGCAACGCCAACCCCTGCCAACCGAAACCGATAGCAACTACTCAACTACCAGCCAAAACAGCGATCCAAACGAGATTAAATCCAGTTAATAGAGTTCAGACTTGATAGGGATTACCCAAGCGATCCACAAAAACATTGTAATTTAAGGGTAAACGCCCCGGATTAAGCCGTGGTTCCGCTGCGTAACCGATGGGAACAACAACAGCGATCGCCAGATGGGGATGATCGGCAGCACCGATCACAGCTTTTACCTTGTCCTCGATCCAACCGTTGAGAAAACAACTAGATAAACCGAGACTTTCGGCAGCTAAAACCAGATGAGTAGCGGCGATCATGGCATCTTTAATCGCGTATTCCCGGGTTTTTTCGCCCAAATCCTTTTGAAATCCCGGGATTGCCTGTTGAAAATATTTTACCGTGCCTTCGCTCCAAGCACCCGTACTGAGAGCCTGTTCATAGATGGGGGTTAGATCTCCTCCTCCTGCGGCAGCATCGGCAGCGAAAACAAAAGTAACCGGCGCTTGGATAATTTGCTTTTGTCCCCAAGCGGCCTCGGCTAAAGCGGCCTTTTGTGCCTCATCTTGTACTAAAATAATTCGCCAATCTTGGATGTTGAAACTACTAGGTGCGGCAACGGTTAATTCTACTAGGGTTTTCAGCAGTTCCGGTGCAATCGGATCGGTGGTAAAAGTTTTAATAGAACGACGTTGATTAATCACCGTGGGAACATCGAGAGGGAAGGTCATAAAGTCAGTTGATTGAGTTACATATTTCTAATTATTATAGGGTCAAGCTATCAGCCCCAGCCTTCGGTGTGACAAAACAGAAATGGGGTGCATCTCACATTTGCAGAAATACCGACAATCAGCAATTATCAGTGACTGGAAAGAGGGTGTGGGGTGTGGGGTGTGGGGTGTGGGGTGTAGGGAAAGAAACCTCTTTCATCTGTGGGGGTGAAAATTTTTTCATCGGGACTGACTTGAAAATAGAGGCTGAAATAACGCCAATTCCTCAATCATCCTAAATTCGTTGAGTATAGGCTACATATCAGGAGAGGCACTCCTGCGAGTGGAGTGACTCTTAAATTATTACAGATGCGTCAGCGGCTGCCTGTAAGCATCCCACCGAAAAACTAATGTGCGGGGGGTTTGGGGCAGGGTTGATTCATTTAAATTAAGTACATCTGATTTTGAGTCAATAAATTTGACTGAAGATTCTCAGTTTTATCTTTTTCTAATCAAAAGAATTAGTCACAATAACTAATCTTTAATCCTCTACCAAATTTATTATAAATAAATTGATAAAGCTTGTTCCCAAACCACTAAAAGCCTATCTCTCTTGAAATTGTCTGAGAGTACATCCTGTTAATTTAGCTAATTTTTCTGCT
>NZ_JADBUB010000143.1:0-7398 GCF_020245865.1 Microcystis sp. M169S2 | reverse complement strand
CTATTTTAGCAAATGGAGAGAATTCTTGTCCATTAAGAAATTTTACAAATTACATGGGTACATTAAGAAAAGTTAAGGGGTATATCCATTGATGGATAAGGGTTTCGGCTATTATGGTATATATGTATGGGGGAAGTTCAGTAATTACACATCTAAGCCACCACTCCGTCAGACTTCTGCTGTGATCAGTAAACAGTGAACTGAAAACTCAAATCCGATCCCTAATAGCTGTATCCCGTCTCTCGTCTCCCGTCTTCCGTCTCGACTAGGAAATTAATTTTGCACGACTACTTAGCATGATACGCTATCTAATCTTAGTGCGATCGCTTTGAACTTTTCCTATTCCCTTTGAGTTGCTTGTCTAACCTGTTCGATCTCTAATTCTAAAGCTTGTGCTATCTGTTCAAAGTTTAATTCTAATGCCAATAAACGAGGAATAGAGGCTAATTTTGCCGCTAATTCGCCTTCCTCTCTACCTTCCTCTAAAGCTTCCTGATACACTTTAGTTTGTTTTAAATCACTTAAACTAAACATTGCTTCTATCTCCTTTCTAAGGATTTAGTCGATTTATACCCCCTTATCGAATCATACCAAGTAACGAAGAGCCTCTTTCTTCTGGTGTCCCCTAGGTCTGCATACTGTAATTCTTGGGCTGCCCATTTCTCCATTTTTTTGCTTACCTTCACCTTGACTCCTTATTTCAAAACTATACCTATCAATCGTTTTCCCTTTTTTTTAAGTCTCTTCTCTTTTTGTTAACAAAGATCTGATACTAAATCCAGTTATTAAAAACTGATTATCTATGGCATAGAACGAGTTAGTTAGGACGCTTTCAATTTTCAAACTCTTATCGGTCAAGGGTTTCAGCGATTGATTGTCCTAACCACCCCGCTCTTTGCTATATTATCTCTTTTGCCCCTTGCCTTTTGCCTGTCCTCATAAGTATCCTATACTCAACGGATTTAGTATCACTAATGGATAGGGGGGATCTGAAAGTTTTCAATACCTACCTACTTAGTTTTTACCCTTCTTTTTAGGTAGGAGAATTGCCAGATTCTTTCTTTTGCACGAGTGCCTGTCGCCCCTTGCCTTCAGAAACTGATAACTAATTCCAGGCTGATGGCTTTTTGGCTTAAGATAAAGTTTAGCCCTCGATCGAGTTCTAGTGTTTTCATGGTTTTACAACTGCGCGTCTATGTTCCCGAACATCCTCTGGTTAAGCATTGGCTGGCGATCGCCCGCGATCAAAATACCCCCTCGGTACTGTTTAAAACAGCGATGACGGAACTAGGGCGCTGGTTAACCTACGAAGCAGCCCGGCAATGGTTGCCGACGCTGGAAACTAGCGTTAAAACCCCTCTAGCGGAATGTCCCGCTACTTTTATCGATCCTAGCGTACCGATGGCCGTAGTCCCGATTTTACGCGCAGGATTAGCCCTGTTGGAAGGGGCGCAAAGTCTTTTACCCCTAGCTAGTACCTATCATCTCGGTTTAGCCAGAAACGAGGAAACCCTGGAGGCGAGTTGTTATTTAAATAAATTACCGGCTAGTTTTGATCCAGCCACGAGAGTGTTAATTCTTGAACCGATGTTAGCCACGGGGGGATCAATTTCAACGGCAATGGCAGAAATTACTGCCAGAGGCGTTGATCCTGCCCTAATTCGCGTGATTTCCGTGGTGGCTGCCCCGCCGGCTTTACAGAAATTGAGTCAGAATTATCCCAGCTTGAACATCTATACGGCTATTATCGATGAAGGACTAAATAGCCGCGGTTACATCGTGCCGGGGTTGGGCGATGCCGGCGATCGAGCTTTTGGAACCTATTAGGAGAAAAACGGATTATGAGTCAGCGAGATGGGTTTGCGGGCGGTTTTTTAGCCGGTGCGATTGTCGGTGGTTTAGTGGGCGGTGTTTTGGGGACAGTGTTGGCTAATCGCAGCCGTCGCGGTTTAGCAGCTGCTGACAATCAGTCTTTTTTGGAGGAGATCCGCAATGGGCGCTTGACTCCAGAGGAAGGTATGGAAATGGCCCGCCGCAGTTTAGAAGATAAAATTGCCCAGTTAAATCTAGCGATCGATGATGTGCGTCAACAGTTAGGATCGGTACAGGAAAACGGCAGCGATCATTAAAATAGGGCTGACTGAATAAATTTAAAAACCTTGTTGGATAAACTCTGTGCTTACCGGCGCTATGGTTAACCTAATCTATGACAAAAATCGACCTCTTCCCAGTGCCGAAGAATTGCCTTCTTCCGACGAAAATCCAGTGGACAATCAGTTGCAAAACGATATTCCCAACCCACTGCTAAGTTTATTAGCCTTAATTTGGAACCATCGAGATGATTGGTATTTTGGGGTAGATATGGCTGTCTGTTATAATCCAGAGGAACCGGCTTTTGTCCCCGATGGTTTCTTAGCCCTTGGAGTCAACCATGATACGGGAGAAAGAGGTCGGTTAAGCTATGTTTTGTAGGCAGAAAAGTATATCTTGCCTATTTTGTTTTTAGAGGTAATTTCTGAAAAATATAATAGTGAATATCAGGAAAAATTCTTAAATTACCAAAGCTTGGGAATTTTGTATTATGTAATATACAATCCTTTCAGTGGCAGAAGAGGAAGATTTAAAAACAGACAAAGATTAGAAGTATATAAATTAGTCTCAGGGAAATATGAACTTCTAGAGAGTGAGAATAATCGAGTTTAGCTGCCTGAAATTGGCTTGGCGCTAGGTTACGAAAAAGGAGAACATATTGCTTGGTATCGGGAATGGTTATACTGGTATAACCAGTCAGGAAATCGCTATCTAACGGCATATGATTGAGAGTATCGGGGGTTGATTCGGTGTATGAGTTCTTATCCTGTTCGCTCTCGGAGTTGTTTTGAGATTACCGCTCAGAGTAGAGCTGCCTTGTCTGTCTATTTTGAGATTGAGTCTCAGGTTGATCGGTTCTTTTCTTCCATAACCCGCGTGTTACCCAACGCGGGTTAGAATGACAATTTGGGATCACATTTGTACCGTTATGGTTTGAACTGGTTATTCACTGTACGATCAACCACCCGCTAAAAATCCCTTTTTTTCAGGAAAAAATCGAGCAGCGACCCCGAAAAAGTGGTAATAGTATTGAAGGAGTGGTCTTAAAAGTGATGATATGACTGACCAGAATGGCGTGTTAGTAGAAGAACAGAGCGAGGATATTACCCGTAAGATGAGTCAATTAGCCACCGAGTCGCCGAAAAACCAATTACAGATTCTGACACAATTAGCCGGGGCCGGAGAAGGTGGCCTAACTGTGTTGAGAGATTTTTTGTTGGCCAAGCAGCCCACTCCTGTTAATCTGGTGACAGGTAAGGCTTATCAATTGCTCTATCAAGATAATAGCACTCAGAGCAAGGAATTTTTAGCTAATTATTTTCCCACGGGTGTTGTTCCCCTAGACAGTGCTAAGGGTATCGATTATCGACTTTTACAGGAATTATTGGCTAAACAGGATTTTCAAACTGCCGATAGTCTCACCCGTCAAAAACTCTGTGAATTAGCAGGAGAAGGAGCAATACAGAGGAAATGGGTCTATTTTACGGAAGTGGAAGCTTTCCCCGGTGTAGATATTCAGACTATTGATAATCTTTGGTTAGTTCATTCGGAAGGAAAATTCGGTTGGTCGGTGCAGCGCAAATTATGGCTCGGTGTCGGTCAAGATTTCCCGAAACTCTGGCCGAAAATTGGCTGGAAAAATGGCAATAATTGGACAAAATACCCCCAAGAATTTATCTGGGATTTAAGCGCTCCCGTGGGTCATTTACCCCTGTTAAATCAACTGCGCGGGGTGAGAGTGGCTGCCTCTTTATTCTCCCATCCCGTCTGGAGTGAAAAATAGATTGAGAGCATTCGGCCCGCTAGTCTATCAGATTTCTACATTTTCGGGACAATTTCCTCTAAGGCCGCTTCTAGATTAGGATAACGATAGTCAAAACCGATCGCTTGGGTGGCTTTTGGCAGCACTTCTTGACCTTCTAAGACAATTTTTGCCCCTTCTCCCAAGAGAATTTCGAGGGCAAAATCTGGCACTGGCAACCAAGAAGGACGCTTCATTACTTCCCCTAATATCTGACAGAATTCTTTCATCCGGACGGGATTGGGTGCAGTAGCGTTGAAAGTACCGTTAATTTCTGGGCGATCAAGACAATAGATAATTAAATTAATTAAATCATCCCGATGAATCCAAGAAAACCACTGACGACCGCTGCCAATCGGACCGCCAGCAAAAAGTTTGAAGGGTGGGATCATTTTCCCTAAAGCACCCCCATTGCCTAAAACAATACCCGTGCGAAGAATGACTAAACGAGTGCCGTAATCTTTCACTTTTTGGGCGGCTGTTTCCCACTTTTTACAGACATCCGCCAGAAAATCGCCACCGGGAGGGCTGTTTTCGTCAAAACTAGCGGTTTCACTGGTTCCATAGTAACCGATCGCCGAGGAGTTAATTAAAACTTTCGGTTTCTGGGCGGCCAAGGCGATCGCTTCGACAATTTTCTCGGTGCCGATTTGCCGACTAGCGACGATTGCCTGTTTTGCTTCACTGGTCCAGCGTTCCGAAATCGGTTCTCCCGCTAGATTAATCACCGCGTCACATCCGGAAATCTCTTTTTGCCAATCCCCCGATTCTGTGGCGATATAGGGAATAATATCTATCTTAGGATAGATTGACTGTGGGTACATTCTTCGGGCTTTATCGGGATTGCGCGTCAAAATTAGGATGTAATCGCCGCGATCATGGAGTTTGACCACCAATCGACTACCCACAAATCCCGTCGCCCCAGTAATCGCTATTTTCATGGTTTCTTGACTAAATTTATGCTTATTTTAGCTGGTTTTTAACTATTAGTATTCAGGAGTCAGGAGTCAGGAGTCAGGAGATTATTTTTATTTATTCTCCCCACACCCTACACCCCACACCCCACTTCTCACTTATCCTGATACCCCATACCGTTGGCTGCTGCGTAACGATTCATAAAGCGCAGAAAACGCTCCCAGTGTTCATCGGTGATTTCAAAACCACATTCTACCCGTTGAATTTCATCTCCTTCATCTCCTCCAAAAATAAACTTAGTCGAGTTGGGAATAACTATAATCACTCCTTCCTCATCCGTGAGACGGAGATCACCGTAGGTGCGGGTGGTGAAACTTTGGAAACGTTCGATCGCTTTCAGGGTTTTAAAAGTCATCAGGACATTGCGAATCCCGGTACTTTTATTTTTGCGGAGACTAACACCGCTTAATTCTTCTGATAAACCGACAAAAAACTCGATCGTGGGAGTGGTCATAGGTGTGGGTATAAGATTTGAGTTATTGATTTTCTCTTAATTACTTTTGATCAGAAAAAATAGTTCATGATTACTAATAAAGTAACCATGAACCGAAAAACAGGCTATTCCGCTTCTCCACCTTGGATTTTGAGGAGGAGAAAACCCCAAGCTAATCCGACGAGGACGAGAACGATCGCCACGATCGGCCCATTAAATAACATACTTTCTGCGGTCATGGTGATTGCTCCTGAGCCTACAATAATCGATAAATGGTATTTTAACCTACGAAGGCGATCGACTGCAGCCAGACTGGGGCAAAATTGAGGGGGAAAATCGGCCAATAAATTTGAGAACTTTCCTAGTATATACGTTCTAACAATCCTCAAGGAAGGATGCTCACCCCCATACTAGATATTTTTAATACTATCTTTATATTTGCCGTCGCCACTTTGTGTTAGTGTCTTATCTGCTTAATTCTCTACTTATACTGAGAAAATTAAGTATTGATAACTATTGGTGATGACTGGTAAAAAATCATTTATGCTCAAGATCAAGTTAATACTATTTTTAGGTTTGTTGCTGCTGAGTTGTCAATCGACTAATCTCAATGGTAATAATAGTTCGATGGCTCAGATTACGGCTGAGAATCAAGGGCAAATATTACCGATCACCGCCAAAGCAGATATTAATGGTGAGATGATTGAGTTAGAAGTTGCTCAAACCCCCGAACAACAGGCCAAGGGTTTAATGTATCGCTTGTCTTTGGAGAAGAATCACGGTATGCTATTTCCCTTTGCACAACCTCTGATAGCCCGGTTTTGGATGAAAAATGTCTCGATTCCTCTAGACATGATTTTTCTAAAAGATGGTATAGTAAAAGCAGTTTTGCTCAATGTCCCTCCTTGTGCTGTGGATCCTTGTCCTGTCTATGGGCCAAACACCATGGTTAATCAAGTCATCGAACTAGCTGGGGGTCGAGCGAAAGAATTAGGAGTGAAAGAAGGAGATAAAATTAAGATTGAGTTTATCTCAAGACCTTAATTTTTGAAAATGGTGTTAACTTTCTTATAAAAAGTGTCCCTTGTCTGGAAGTATAAGTATGGCTTTTAGAAGCTATTACGCATTTATACTGTTTAAGATATAACCATATCGATTAAGATTTTTATAGTCTATTAAATAATAGATTGAATAATCTTCACCCTTGGTATAAATTAAACAGAGACAAAATTCTGCTCGATCTAACGGGAATATCTTAAGAGAGCCAGCGATTTTTAGGAAAGCACACTCTATCATCTAGATAGCTTAGATACAGAAAAACGGTCGCAGGACTAACTGTCCTTGAAACCGATCAGGTCGTGTTTTATTGAAATTACTAGATATACTATTGAGGAAAAAGTCCCCCTATGTCCACGATTGCCTATTCCCAATTCCGACAATTTCTACAAGAGGAATTGTCCCTCCCCCAAGAATCGATCGCTATGGCCGAGCGCTCGATCCAATCTGATAAAATTCATTTACCGATGATTCTCTGGCAGTACGGTTTAGTGACCTTAGAACAATTAGACAAAATTTATGATTTTCTCGAAGAGGTAGTCTAATCTTACAATTTCTCACTATTGACAAGGAGAATAATTGCCATGGCTGTTCATAGTTTCTGGCACAATTTGAAAATTCAGATTCCAAAAACTACTAATCATCACCTGAGAAGTGGGTTATTTAAACCCACTTTTTTAATAACTATACAATTGAGAATTATCGATTAACTGCTCAGTCCATGAAACCCCATGACCAATTTGCCAAAAATTACCTTGAACAATTACTTTCTCCCCTAGGAACCGTCGAAATCAGCAAAGAAGTCAGCGATGAAACCCGACAGATAGATTTATTTTTTTCCCCCAATCCCGAACCCAACCCCGATTATCTGGGATTATTGGGCAGAATTGTCCTTAATACTGTCTTAATTGAACCCTATCGCAATCCTCCCAACCGTAGCGAGATTCGTAATTGTTTAGCAAAACTTTTGGCGATTTTAGCCGAACTGCAAAGACAAGCTAAACGGGAAAATCAGAGTTACAATGAAGACAATTCTCCTCGT
>NZ_JADBUB010000142.1:0-6398 GCF_020245865.1 Microcystis sp. M169S2 | reverse complement strand
CCAATTAATCACCCTATCTAAAGCAAAAGCGATTGATAGCACCCGAAAATTAATCCAAAGAGTGCGGGAAGAATTAACCCCCGACCAAAAACCGCAAGAACTCTTACAATTAATAGAGACGATTCTCGTTTATAAGTTACCACTTCTCAATCTTCGGGAGATAGAAACTATGTTTAGTTTAGATGAATTAAAACAAACTCAGTATTTTCAAGATGTGCGCGAGGAAGCGCGTCAGGAAGGTCGTCAGGAAGGTCGTCAGGAAGGTCGTCAGGAAGGTCGTCAGGAAGGCATTGAGCAAGGCAGACTAAACAAAGCATTAGAGGCGGTCCCTCGTTTGTTAGCCCTAGGGTTAAGTGTTGAGCAAGTCGCATCCGCCTTAGAGTTAGAGGTTAAACAGGTTAGAGCTATACAAAAAGGGACATAAAAAAAGCGATCGCCTTTTAGAATAAAAGCATGAAAACTGACACGATTTTTTATCAACTCTTTCAATCATTCCCCTCTATCTTCTTTGAATTAATTCAACTCCCTGGTTTAAGTATTCTCAATGTTAGTAAAATCCAATAATCCCAGTAATGCTAGTATATTTGAGTAATACCCACAAATTTCGATGATGTAATTGTAATAACTGATCACTGATCACTGATCAGCCATTCCGATGCCCTTTCACCCAGATCTAGGGGCAGACTAACCGCTTTACCGAGACGGGGACGCTCACGGGTTTCGCGGATAAAAGCTTGAAATTGACTAACACCACCCCATTCGTGGAGATAATTGGCGATCGCATTGAGATGTTCCAGATATTCAGACTCGGAGAGGGGAAAAGAAGCTTGTTCGAGATATTTCCACATTACCTGGACATGAACCTTATCTTTGATGCGTCGTAGCTGGATATCGTAGGAACGACCCCATTTTTCTAGTAATAATTGCTGTAAGTCCACACCCGTCATGGTTGATATCGCTTCTCAGATGTCAGTCAGTCAATTAATTCTAACTTACTTTTAGCTGCTGCCCCTAGGTTAGTTCACCGCGCTTCGATTCAGACAAATTCCCATAAAAAAGTTTTTTCGGTGCGGCGAGTATGTAAAATAGAATGTTGATCTTTCTTGGCCTAAACAGCATTTCATGATTTCGAGTAACGACTTTCGGAGCGGCACAACCATCCAGATCGATGGCTCTGTCTGGCGGGTGGTGGAATTCCTGCACGTTAAACCGGGTAAGGGATCGGCCTTCGTGCGAACCAAGTTAAAAAATGTCCAGACCGGCAACGTGGTAGAACGGACGTTCCGGGCGGGGGAAACCTTGCCCTCAGCCACGATCGAAAAGCGTACCATGCAGCATACCTACAAAGAAGGTGATCAGTTTGTCTTCATGGACATGGAGACTTTTGAGGAAGCAACTCTCACCCCGGTACAAATGGGCGATCAAGCCAAGTATCTGAAAGAGGGAATGGAAGTTAATATTCTCTTTTGGAATGAGCAAGTGTTAGATGTGGAATTGCCCACCTCGGTAATCTTGGAAATCACCGATACAGATCCTGGAGTCAAGGGAGATACGGCCACCGGTGGCACCAAACCGGCGATCGTAGAAACGGGAGCGCAGGTGATGGTTCCCCTGTTTATTTCCATCGGTGAAAGGATTAAAGTGGATACCCGGGATGGTTCCTATCTGGGACGGGAATAATTGTGATGAGAAGCCCAGAAATGAGGGCTTAGGGACGGGTTTAGGATTAAAGCCAGTGTTTCTGAGCCTGTTTACCAAAACTTAGCCGCTAGATGGGAAAAATCGACGGTTTGGTGGGTGCGAATTTGGATTTGTTGCTTTTTATTTGCGGGGGGATTTCAGAGCGGTGACTATTGATTACAACGAAATTCGAGAACTGATCAAAACATTGGCAGCAACGGATATCAGTGAATTTAGCCTGAAAAGTGGAGATTTAGAGCTAAATATTCGCAAAGGAACCGTTAATACTGCCCTTAGTCCTCTCCCCGCTCCCTTACCGGTGGTGACAGCCCCGGTCGCCCCTCCAGTGGTAGCCGCCAGTCCCACCCCGGCCCCGGAAACCCTCACCCCCGAACCCGTAGCAGCCCCTATTGATAAAAAATGGCTGGCGATTACCTCTCCCATGGTCGGCACTTTTTATCGCGCTCCCGCTCCCGATGAACCGTCTTTCGTGGAAAAAAACGATCGAGTCCGGGTCGGACAAACGGTCTGTATCATCGAAGCGATGAAGTTGATGAACGAAATCGAAGCGGAAGTGGCCGGGCAAATCGTCGAAATCGCCGTCGCTAACGGTGAACCGGTAGAATTTGGCCAGACGTTAATGTGGGTTAATCCCGAATAGATAGAATGAAAGCTATCCTCATGACCGCCGTGGATGTGCTGCAGCTTCAGCAAGTCCCCACCCCGAAAATTAGTCAACCGCATCAGGTTTTAGTAGCATTAAAAGCCGCTGGTGTCAACCCTATTGATACAAAAATTCGTAAACGCGGCACTTTTTACCCCGAGCAAATGCCAGCCATTTTGGGCTGTGACGGGGCGGGAATTGTCGAGGCCGTTGGGGCGGCAGTGCAGGATTTTCGCCCCGGGGATGAAGTGTACTTTTGCAGCGGCGGACTGGGCAGGGCTGGCACGGGAAATTATGCCGAATATGCCCTAATCGACGCGGATTATCTAGCCCACAAGCCGAAATCTCTTTCTTTTGCCGAGGCGGCCGCTGTACCTTTGGTTTTAATCACCGCTTGGGAAGCACTCTATGATCGCGCCCGTCTTCAGTCGGGACAAAGCGTACTTATTCATGGCGGGGCCGGGGGTGTTGGTCATGTTGCGATTCAATTGGCGAAACTGAAAGGGGCTAAAGTTTATACGACGGTGGGAAATAGCGATAAAGAGCGTTTAGTGCGGCAATTAGGGGCAGATTACCCGATTTTATACAAACAAACCGATTTTGTCGCGGCGATACTTCAAGAAACCGCAGGGAAAGGAGTAGATATCGCTTTTGATACGGTGGGAGGGGAAACTTTTAGGCAAACTTGCCGAGCGGTGCGAGTGTACGGCGATATGGTGACGATTTTGGAACCTACGGGCAGCTGGAAGGAAGCACGCGATCGCAATTTGCGGATTAGTTTAGAATTAATGTTAACCCCGGCTTTGATGGGACTGCCAGAAGCGCAAAAATATCAAACAGAAATTCTCAGACAAGGGGCGCGTTTAATTGACGAGAAAAAGTTAACTATTCATCTCTCCCAAACCTTTCCTTTAGCGGCAGCTATCAGCGCTCATCAACTCCTAGAAACTGGTTCGGTGACGGGGAAAATAGCCCTAATTATCGACTAGAAATCTGCTTGTTACTACTGGTGAACAGCAGAAGTTGTTAAAGCAGGGAGAGGACAAATCACCGCTACACTTTTGCCAATCGGTCAACCTGATTACGTTAAAATCAAAAGCAGGATACTGTGTATGACGGAAAAACTCGATGAACTCAGTGATTAAAGCGGTACAAACTGCCTATTATGGGGATGCAGCCTATCGGACACCACCACCGGACTTAGAATCTCTCCTGCTCAAAGAGAGAATTGTCTATCTGGGGTTGCCTTTATTTTCCTCCGATGATGTCAAGCGCAATGTCGGGGTGGACGTGACGGAATTAATTATCGCTCAACTGCTCTACCTGCAATTTGACGATCCCGAAAAACCGATTTTCTTCTATATCAACTCTACCGGCACATCCTGGTACACTGGTGACGCGATCGGCTACGAAACCGAAGCTTTCGCCATCTGTGACACCCTCAACTACATTAAACCTCCCGTTCATACTATCTGTATCGGACAGGCCATGGGAACTGCAGCGATGATTCTTTCCGCAGGAACCAAGGGTTTTCGCGCCTCCTTACCCCACGCTACCATTGTTCTCAACCAAAATCGCACCGGGGCCCAGGGACAAGCCACCGATATCCAGATTCGTGCCAAGGAGGTAATCGCCAATAAACAGACGATGTTGGAAATTTTCTCGAAAAATACGGGTCAAACCACCGAAAAACTGGCGAAAGATATGGATCGCACCTTCTATCTCACCCCACAACAGGCGAAAGACTACGGATTAATCGATCGCGTTCTCGAAAGTCGCAAGGAACTACCGAAACCCCTCGCCCAAGTTAGTTAAGATTTATTACAAATTAGCAGGAGTTGTTACCAATTATGCCTATCGGTGTGCCAAAAGTTCCCTACCGTCTGCCTGGTAGCCAATACGAACAGTGGATTAGCATTTACAGCCGTCTTTCGGTGGAACGCATTCTTTTTTTGGGGCAGGAAGTCACCGACGGGTTAGCCAATGCCCTTGTGGCCCAAATGCTTTATCTCGACTCGGAAGATCCCACTAAACCCATCTATCTCTATATCAACTCGCCGGGGGGTTCCGTTACCGCCGGTATGGCCATCTACGACACCATGCAGTACATCAAAGCGGAAGTGGTGACTATTTGTGTGGGATTAGCGGCCTCTATGGGGGCATTTTTACTGGCTTCCGGTAGTCCGGGTAAGCGTCTCGCCCTTCCCCATGCGCGGATTATGATTCACCAACCCATGGGCGGAACTGGGCGCCGTCAAGCGACGGATATCGACATTGAAGCTAAGGAAATCCTGCGTATTCGCCAGCAATTAAACGAAATTATGGCTAATCGCACCGGACAAACCATCGAACGCATCGAAAAAGACACGGACCGCGATTATTTCCTCTCCGCCGAGGAAGCCGTCGCCTACGGTTTAATCGATAAGGTGGTGGAGGGAAGACCGGCTTAAGTCAGTCAGAGGTTAGAACAGGCGAGAAACCTGTTCTAACTGCCATTGGACAAACTTCCTTAGATGGTAGGTTGGTTTATCGGATAATCCCATAAGAGGATATCTGTTGGGTATGGAATTTTTAGCAACGTTAGAAACAGGCTTGATCTCTGCGGTGGCAATCATCAAGTTTTGCCTAGAAAGTATTTCGATCGCTTGTGTGGTGATCGGATTAATTAAAACCCTACAATTAGCTTGGCAGTCTCATCGTCACCGTCGCAGTCTTCCCCCTTTTTCCTTCAATCAAATTCGCATTCGTTTCGGTACTTGGCTATCTTTAGCCCTAGAGTTTCAGTTAGGTGGAGACATCGTGGCTACCACCGTCACACCCACTCTGGAAGCCTTGGCAAAACTCGCCCTCATCGCTATTATCCGAACTTTCCTCAACTATTTCCTCAGCCAAGAATTGGAAACGGAATTGTCCATGGAAAAAGAGCGATCGCAACTAGCAGCCAGGGACAATCTCAGGGATTTTTAATGCTAAAAAAAGGTAAGTTGACAATCACCTGACACTAAGCCCTGATAAGTTGAAAAACTTTTTCAGCAAGCTCTAGATAGTCAACAGCTTATTACTTGTGATCGCCCATTGGGTCAATTCCGTGCGATTATGAAGACCAGTTTTATGGAGCATATTCGACACATGACTTTCGATTGTCCGTTGACTAACATTGAGTTTTGCGGCGATTTCCCGATTAGCCAGTCCCTGGGCGACCAGTTGTACTACTTTTAATTCCGTTGGGGTTAATTCCACATTACCCGGGACTTGAACAGGGGTGACATCCGGGGAATGGATGCGGGTGCTGCGTTTCGGCAATCGGCCCGCTTGTGTGAGGGAAGACTCCACCAGGGCCACTAATTCTTCCGGTTCAAAGGGTTTGACCATATAGACATCGGCGGTTACACCTGTTACCTTGTCCTGACTGTCCCCCTCAGGGGAGAGAAAGATCACGGGAATGCAACTAAAACGACTGTCCTGACGAATTTTTTCGAGGAAGGCATAACCGTCCATTTCCGGCATCATCAGATCACAGATAATTATATCGGGCATTTCCGCTGCTTTGGCCGCATTTGCCCCGCGTTCGAGGATTTCTAGGGCTTCCCGACCGTTTTCTGCGGTTGTCACCCTATAACCACGAAACTCTAGATAATCCTTCACCAAAAGTATTAAATTTGGGTCATCGTCGATTAATAAAAGTTGTTTATTGTCTTTGTTGGTCTCTTTCATCGGTATTTTCTGGGCTGCAGGGTTGGGGGAATGGAGACGGACAAAGGATCGATAGGCACTCATGCAACGGTTAGTTAGGGTTTCCTGAATAAATCTAAAAACCTTATCCAACAAGGTTTTTAGACTTTTTTTCTCTCAAAAACTGCCGACCATTGGAGTGATTGGGGGGAAAATTCTGGGACTTTTTCCCTAAAAATTAGGCTCTACCGAACCTGTCATGTAAAACTATCAATAACTCATGCTTGTAAAGTTTGTACACTAAGGCTTTGAGTTTTTGTTAGATTGATATTTATCAACTTTAGAGCCTTGCTGTGCAGAGAAGGAGCTTGAGGAATTTTCT
>NZ_JADBUB010000141.1:0-41721 GCF_020245865.1 Microcystis sp. M169S2 | reverse complement strand
CTTCGCCCCTACAGGACACGGGCCGATGAAGACGCAAGGTTTTGAACGAAGATTCTCTCAAAATCTTGCACCTGTGAGAGCAAAACAGAACCCTAAAACCCTTACCTCGTCTATATTTCACATTTATTCAGCAAGCCCTAAATAATTCCTCCCTCGGTTCCTCTAATAAATCACAATTAAGCATAATCTCTTAAAACGTAGCCCACTCCTCGCACTGTATGGATCAAACGTTTAGGATTAGCGGACTCCAACTTAACCCGTAAGGCACGAATATACACCTCAATAATATTAGAATCACCCATAAAATCGTAACCCCAAACGGTTTCGAGAATTTGCTCGCGAGTGAGTACCTGCCGGGGATGACGTAAGATAAACTCTAATAAGTCAAACTCTTTAGCCGTTAATTCAATCAATTGACTATCTCGATACACTTCCCGGGCGAGACAATTCAAGGTCAAATCTTCAAAAGTAAATATATTTAAATCTTGGGCATGGGTGCGACGTAAACGAGCTTTAACCCTAGCTAAGAGTTCTTCCATGCTAAAAGGTTTAGTAACATAATCATCGGCTCCGGCATTTAAGCCCGTCACTCGATCGGGGATTTCATCTTTAGCTGTTAAAATAATAATCGGTGCTTCCATCCCGGTTTTTCGCAGTCGTAAACATAAATCTAATCCAGAAATAACCGGCAGCATCCAATCTAAAATTAACAAATCTGGTGAAGAATCCCTAGCGATTTTCAGTCCATCCATGCCATTAGAAGCAATAGTAACTTGATAGCCTTCCAAATGAAGTTCTGTGGCGATAAATTCGGCGAGTTTAGGATCATCTTCCACAAGAAGAATATGGTCGTTCATAACTGCGGTTGCCAGAGAGGTAGAATGATAGTAAAGGTACTGCCTTGACCGGGTTGAGAGCGGAGAGTGATGCGACCCTCCATTCCTTCAATTAGACTTTTAGCGATCGCCAAACCCAAACCCGTGCCGTCTCGCGAGCGAGTCATCGACTCATCAACCCGATAAAACCGTTCAAAAATGCGATTTTGATGGGAGAGAGAGATACCGATTCCCCGATCGCGTACATGGATGAGAGCGGAACTAGGCTGCTTTTCTAAGATCAGATCGACGGTTTGCCCGGGAGCAGAATACTTGATCGCATTATCGAGCAAATTGATTAAAACTTGCTGTAATCGATCTTGGTCGCCACAAATTACCACATCTTCATTGGTTAATAATAAAGTCATCTTGCGATCGCTAACTTTTTGACTCATCGCCGCCACTTCTGTCAGCAAAGTGTTGAGAATAATAGGGTGGGAGCGAAAATGGAGATGACCGCTATCGGCACGAGCGAGATCGAGCAAATCTTGTAACATCCGGATAATTCTCTCGGTTTCTGCCGTGGCTGTTTCCAGAGCTTGCTGTTGGTAGGGATTTAAATTAGTGCTGCGTCGCTGGAGACTTTGTAAGTAACCGATCACGACTGTTAAAGGGGTACGCAGTTCATGGGAAACATTGCCGACAAACTGACGTTGCTGTTCCCAAGCTCCCGATAATCGCCATAACATCTGATTAAAAGCGGTAGCTAGTCCTAAAATTTCATCTGGCGCTTGTTCGAGTTGCAATTTCGCCCCACTTAAATCATCGGCAGAAACGGCACTAGCAATTTGACTCATGCGAGTCAGCGGCAACATAGCCTGACGGATCCGTTGGGAAATTAAGACAATTAAGCTCAATAGGACGAGAATACTCAGCCAAAATAAGCCCCATAACCCCGCCTGATATTTCTGGTGATCGGCCGTGATATCTTGGGATAGATACAATTTCCCCGACAGTTGACCCTTGATAGTCAGAGGAGTGCCACATAAAACAATATCGCGTCCATCAAAGTGAATAATTTGGGGTGCATCGGGTACTCTGGTTAGGGATGCCGCCGCACGCATCTCGGTGACATTGCCATCGACTCCAGGAGACTGTCCCAACAGTTGTCCATCGGAGTTTTTAACCCAGATGACTAACCCCGCAGTGGAGACTCGATCAATGGTTTTTTCTAATCCCGTAGTCAGGGTTCCCATCTGAGCGTACATTTCCAACTGTTCAGGAAAACGCCTAGCGATGTATTCTAGAGTTTGTTTATGGGCGGCGACTAAATTCTGCTCCATTTGCCAAGCAGCCCAAATGGCTACGCTACCAAGTCCGATAATCGAGATGGTCAATAGTTCTAAGGTTAAACGAAACTGAAGCGAGCTAGTAGAAACGGGTTTACTGGGCAAAAATTGCCCAAAAATGCCGACAAGGCGAGGTAGCTTCATGGGTGTATGGTTAGTGATATAGGGAGATTTAAAAATTTTTCGCCGTACCTTGTCCTGGATCGAACTCGAAACGCTGACTATAGTTAGTTTCACCGTACAGGTTAAAGCTCAGGGTTGGCTCATCTCCGATCGCTTCTATATGGTGAATAGCAGCCGGCATTAAACAGAGAATATCACCTGGGACGAGTAGGCGATCGCCGACTTTTCTGATCTGATCGGGTAATCCGGGGGTGGGGAAACGTTGCCAGAAGCTGTTTTTTTCCTGTCCCTTTAACAAAGCTACTACCCCCCAACAACCATGATTATGAATCGGGGAAGTGCTACCCACAGACCAAGCGACCAGTTGTACTGTCAGGGGAAAAAATGGCTCATCGTAGAGGGTTAATACCTCCCAACCGGTTTCGGGATTGGGTTCTAGACTAAGAATATCTAACCAGGGTGAATTGTTTAAGAGTTGGCGAACTAGAATCCGAATTGCTTCTAATCGTGAGCGATCGTCGCTAATCTGGGTTAAGGTATCTTCTAGATCGGATAAAAAGCGATAGAGCCAGTAGGGATGGGATAATTCGGAGTTTGCGGGGGTTATTTCGTAGGCCGAGCATTGCCCATGATTATCCACCAACCAGTCTTTTCCTGTCATAGTTGCGAAATAATGGTTTAAATTAGCATATTAGGGCGAAAAGTTGTCTTTTAGCCGCAATTAATCGGGTTTCTTCTTGATTTTATCAGCAAGATTTCGGGAAAAGATGATCCCTTTGTGATCGGTAGATGAATTTTTGCTGAAAAGATGGAAGGACGATTCTCCTGGATGGATGAGGGCAATTGCCAGTTAAAGTCAGATTTTTTATCTATTATCTATCTGGTCTTCATCTGAGACTCAGGTTTCTAGAATTTAATCTTAACTGTCAGCTACACTGGTTTCCTCCGGTGGCAAGCTGGATTCTTCTGGGGTAATACCCTTGACTTACCAAAAAATCTCTAATCTTAATTGGGAAATTTAACTCATGCGTAAACCATCAGCGTTATTATGGCTCGGTCTTTGTCTTAGTAGTTTAGCGGTTACGGTTTCCCTTGTGGCTGGAACATCGGCGAAAACCTTGACTAATTCTGATTCAGTGGTCAGTAAAGGTACTTTTAGTATTGCCCAAGCTAATCCCTGTGCCTCGAAAAATCCCTGCGCTGGCACTGATCCCTGTGCCTCGAAAAATCCCTGCGCTGCTAAACAGGGTAATGTGGGCGGTCCCTTAGCGCGACAATTGCAAGGAAAACCCGTGGTTGTCGATATCTATGCTAGTTGGTGTCCTGCCTGTAAAAATGTTGCCCCCACTCTTTCCCAACTTAAAAAAGATTACGCGGGTAAAGCTAATTTTATCGTCTTCGATGTCAGCGATCGCTCGAAAGCGACCCAATCGGCCCGCAAAGCCCAAGAATTGGGTCTAGGTCGTTTTTTTGAGGCGAATAAGTCCCAAACTGGCATGATTGCGATTATCGATCCCGCTACGGGCAATATTTTGGCACAATACCGGAATAATGCCGATAAATCCGCCTATTCCTCCGTACTGAACTCGGCTATTAATAAAAAATAGTCGAAGATTGCCCAGCTTGGGGAGTACCAGCGATCGCCAAGGACTCCCAGGGCAATTTTATTTTTTGGATCATCTCAGGAGAATTTTATGCGACGAGTATCGGAATCAGTCAAGGGTTTGAAACCCGCCAAAAAAGCGAAAATATCAAAAAAATTATTATTTTATCTGGTTTTAGGGCTTCTAGCTCTTATTTTAGTCCTTACTATCGGACCAATTATCGGCCATCCTCTGGAAAAAGCGATCTCGATCGTCGAAAATAGCTATCAGCAATGGTTAGATCGACAAGATACAAACAATCCTCTAGTTTTACTGCCCCTAGCTTTTTTGGGTGGCGTAATTGCCAGCATATCTCCCTGTATTTTGGCACTATTACCAGTTAACCTCAGCTATATCGGCACCCTGAAAATAGAATCTCGTTGGGATGCCTTCAGCAAAGCAGGTTTATTTGTCCTAGGAGCGGTGACAATTTTAAGTCTTTTTGGTTTAGTTTCTTCCTTTGCCGGGACGGTAATGGTGGAGTACCGAGGTTATATTAATATTGTTGTCGGTTTGATTATGGCGGTCATGGGTCTGTGGTTATTGGGAGTAATTAAGCTACCTTTACCGCAAATGAACTTAAATCTCCCCCAAGCAGGCCCCTACGGAGTCGGATTAACTTTTGCTCTTGTTAGCTCTCCCTGTGCTAGTCCTGTCCTCTTTGCTGTTTTGGCCGCCGCTGCCGCTACTGGTTCTCAAGTCCTCGGCACCCTGACCATGGTTAGTTATGCTCTTGGTTATACGATTCTCATTTTCTTGGCCAGTTTATTTACTGGTCTAGCCAAACAAAGCCGGAATTTATTGCAACATTCCGAGACAATTATCCGTTTAGGTAGCGTGGCACTGATGGTGACGGGAGCCTATTATTTAGTTACTGGTACTCAGTGGTTTATGGGCAGCTAAGATGGTAACTCTAGAGGGGGAATGCCAAAAAAGCCGCCAGATAAAATTTATTTTTCTACCTTAACCCGTTGAGTAACGACAACAATCCCATCTCCTTGAATTAAAATCGCCGATAACCAACGATTTTCTGGTGTTGCCGGCGCTTTTACCCGCTTAAATAAACCGCCGGACTGTAATAATTCCAATTCTAGGGGATTTGTATTAATATAGCGCTCAATATCTACTTTCTCATCGATCGCCGCTCCAGCCAATAAATCATCCCCTAAAGGTTCGCGAACAATCACATCAAAATCAAATTCTTCACCCACTTTCACCCTTTCGGGAATTCTCACTTGAATACTGGGGGGATTTTTGCCAGTATTTAACTCAACTCTCTCGCTTAAAATCTCCTGATAAACCAGTTTATTACCCTGAAATTGTTGACGAGAACGAATCGTGGCATTCATTCCCACCACTCGTCCCTGCACCTTTCCCGTCCCGGTAATTTTAGTAATTGTATTGGCCGTTAACTTGTCCCCGGAACGACTCCAAGATTCGAGGGTTGTGGTGTATTCTAGATTGTTATAACGTTCCCAAAAATGAGTTAAAGCCTTTTTAGTTTTTTCGTAGGTCAAGCCATCGGAGTTGGTAAATTTCGGACTATAAAACTCCATTAATTGCTTGAGATCTCGCTCATTAGCCGCCGTTTCAATTTTGGAGATAAGGGTTTTTAAATTAGCCGGGGCAGTTTCCGGCTTTTCGGCCCGCAGACTGGTGGCAAGGGTGAAAGTTAACCCCAAACCTAACAGCAACGACAGGGAAAAATTGAGGGATTGACGAAAAAATTTATCGGGAATCGTGTTCAAGTTACGCATTAGTGATAGTTTGTGTAAGGATTGATCAATAACTATGGTAGATTATTTCATTCTAGGGCTGAATTTACCCTCTCTCGAATTATGGCACGCACTCCAACCCGTCTATTGATTGCCGCTAGTGGTACTGGTGGTCATTTATTTCCCGCCTTGGCCGTCGCCAAGCGCTTGCCAGATTATGAGATTGAATGGTTAGGAGTTCCAGACCGTCTGGAACAGTCCTTAGTTCCAAAAACCTATCCCCTGCACACTATTCCCATTGAGGGGTTTCAAACCCGTTTGGGGTTAAAAACTCTCAAGATTCTGCTGCGTCAACTGTGGGCCATTTGGCAAGTGCGTAGTTTAATCAAAAAACGTCAGATAGCGGCAGTTTTTACCACCGGGGGTTATATCGCAGGCCCGACCATTTTAGCGGCTCGTTTAGCCAATATTCCCGTCATCCTACACGAATCTAACTACATACCGGGCAAAGTCACGAAAGTTCTCGGTCGCTGGTGCGATACGGTTGCCCTCGGTTTTCAGGGAACCACCAGCTATTTACCCGGCACTCGCAGCACTTGGGTTAGTACACCAGTACGGGAGCAGTTTCTCATTCCCCAGTCCCTAGATTTACCGATTCCAGAGACTGCTTTTTTGATTGTCGTTGCTGGTGGTTCTCAAGGGGCCGTGGCTCTTAATCAACTTGTCCGACAAAGCGCTTCCCAATGGTTAGAAAAAGGCATTTATATCGTGCATCTAACGGGAGAAAACGACCCCGAAGCGGATAGTTTGCGCCATTCTAACTATTTTTCCCAGCCTTTTTACGACAATATGGCGGGATTATGGCAAAGAGCTAATCTGGCTATCAGTCGCTCCGGTTCCGGCACTTTAACAGAATTAGCGATCACTTGTACGCCTTCGATTTTAATTCCCTATCCTTTTGCTGCCGAAGACCATCAGTTCTACAATGCCAAAGTTTTCGCTGAAGCTCAAGCCGCTTATCTTTACCGTCAAAATGAGTTAACTGCTCAGTTTTTAAGCGAATTAGTCCTCGATTTATGGTCTAATCCCGAAAAATTGTCCGCCATGGCTCAACAAGCTTCTCATCTAGCTATTAGTGATAGTGCCGATTTATTAGCCGACTTGTTGAGAAGAAAGAGTCACAAAGATAGTTTTTGAAACAAATCAGCCATGGGAAAAGTGAACCCCGGAACCACCTCTTCCCCCTCCAAAAAATCTCCTGATGTTAATAATCCCTGCGGTTCGTACCCGGAACGATAAACTAAAACATAGTGTTGACCTGGATTGATAACCCAGAGCAAACGAGTACCATTGGCAAAATATTCGGCAATTTTGTCCTCAAAGATTCACAAGTAAAACCTTTAAAGAATTTCCTGTAACATCCGATTGGCCTGGGAAGCGTAACCACCACCAAATAAATTAAAGTGGTTGAGAATGTGGTAGAGATTGTAAAGAGTTTTGCGCTTTTGATAACCGGCATCGAGGGGGAAAACATCGTTATAACCCCGATAAAAAGCCGCCGGAAAACCGCCAAAAAGTTCCGTCATGGCTAAATCCACCTCCCGGTCTCCCCAATAGGTGGCAGGGTCTAAAATTACCGGTTCCCCATCGACGGTAATTGCCGCATTTCCCGACCACAAATCACCGTGGACGAGGGAGGGATGGGGTTGATGCTGACTCAAAATCTCGCTAATAGCGGGAATAACTTGATCCTCGTCGGGAAAATTGCCGCCGCGCTCCTTCGCAAGTCTTAATTGATAGCCAATACGCTGATGAGCGAAAAAATCCGCCCAATTGTTACTAATGGTATTAATCTGGGGAGTAGAACCAATGGTATTATTACACTGCCAACCAAAGCGATCGGATAAAGAAACTTGATGTAAATGAGCTAAATTTCGCCCCATTTTTTCCCAGCTTTGACTATCGCCACCGCCGAATTCTAGCCACTCTAGCACTAAATAACTAGATTTCTCGGCAATTCCCCAACAAATTGGCTCCGGGACCCTGATAGTCTTGGTAGCGTGAATTTGCTTTAATCCTAAAGCTTCGGCGGCAAACATGGCCTCTTGGTTCGCTTGGTTAATCTTAACGAAATAAATTAAACCATTGCCACTAACGGCATAACCCTGATTGATACAGCCACCACTAACGGGACGACTTTTCTCGATTTCAAAAGGTTTTTCCGTGGTTTGGGTAATATGTCGAGCAATTTGAGTCCACATAGGTTATCAGTTATCAGTTATCAGTTATCAGTTATCAGATGTAAGTTTTAAGTTAATTAGTTATTTAGTTATCAGATGTAAATTAATTAGTTATTTAGTTATTTATTTATAGCGTTTCCTAAGCTAGTGAGGTACACATATTTTTCTTCCCTTTTGACTTTTACCTCTTGCCTTTTGCCTAAAACCCATAACTTTTGTACCTCAGCAGACTGAAAAACGCTATATCTTCATCTTTATCCCTGATTACTGATTACTGTTCACTGATTACTGTTCACTGATTACTGAATTGGTCTCACCACCACCACACCGTAAGCGTGGGGATTTAAATACTCTTGACAGGCATTTTGAATATCCTCTAAAGTGAGGGCTTCAATGTGTTGGGGATAACAAAAAGCCGGTTGTAAATCACCGATCTGAGTATGATAATAACCGTAAAGGTTAGCCCGATCGCTCGGTCTTTCATTGCTAAAAATAAACCGATTGGCCACTTGGGTTTTAACTCGTTCCAGTTCAGAAACTGTCACAGCTTCCTGTTGAATTTGTCCAATCTGTGCTATAACCTCTCTCTCCACTTGCTCGATATTTTCCGAGGCTAATTGAGCCGACACGGAAAACACCCCTTGCACTGCTTGGGACATATTACTGGCAGTTATTTGGGAAACTAAGGCCTTTTCTTGACGCAGAGACTGAAATAATCGCGATACCTTGCCCTGACCCAGAATAGCCGCTAAAACATCGAGAGGATAGGTTTTTTCTAAGTCTCTTAACCCCGGCACTTTCCAAAATAGGATTAAGCGGGCCTGCTGCAAATTTTCATCCTCGTATTCTTGACGGATAATCTCGTTAAAGGGAGCTTCAGGCTGTAGATTGGCGATAGGATGGGAAATAGGATCAGAATTGCCCTTACTGCCTAAAGTATCTAAAGAATCGCTCACAATAGCCATTAAATCATCTACAGGCAAATTACCCACCACCGCCACCGTCATCCATTCGGGACGATACCAAGTCCGATGAAAATCTCGCATTTGTTGAGGAGTAAGATTTTCAATCACTGCCATCGGACCCAACACCGGACGACGATAGGGTAAAACCTGAAAACAAGTCTCCATGGTGCGATAAAAAGTGCGACGACGGGGATTATCCTGAGAACGACGAATTTCTTCTAAAATAACCTGTCTTTCCCGCTCAAAAGCTTCATCGGGGATTAAAGCGTCTAAAACCACTTCTAGCTGCAGCGGGGCCAGATGGGCGAAGTCCCGCGGGGCAGTGGTAATGTAATAATGGGTGTATTCTTGGCTAGTAGCGGCATTAGTCACCGCTCCCCTCGATTCGATCGCCCGTTCAAATTCACCACTGTCTAAGTTACGGGTTCCCTTAAAAACCATGTGTTCGAGAAAGTGAGCCATCCCATTGATCTGATCCGATTCTAAGGCCGAGCCGACCTGCAGCCAAACATTGAGATTAACCGCTTCTACCGGTTGACTTTCGGCAATAATCGTTAAACCATTGGCAAGACGGTGCAGAATCGGAGTGTTAAGCGTGGCAGGTTTCCCTAGGATAGCCGTCATTCTTTATTAGTCCTCGGTAATCACTCTGGCAAAAATTGTCACTTTTCTCTATTGTAGTCCCAGATTTTCACAGAGCAAACAAGATCAGGTGTTGGGTGTTAGGATTCAGGAGGCAATAGGCAATAGGCAATAGGCAATGGGCCGCTTTATCCTCCCCACACCCCACACCCCACACCCCACCCCCCACCTCCCCACCTCCCCACCTCCCCACTTCCCCACTTCCCCACTTGCCTCTGAGAAAAAAAAATGCTACGATAAAACTAAATCGGGCTTCTACGTTGGTGACTGCCTTTCAAGTTTTTTGATCTATGCTTGATTGTGATAAGGGAGCAAATAACCAATCCGTGTGGTAGTAAACCGAGCTTGTACTCGGAAACAGAAACGCGGAATATAAGTTCCCACCTGGTTAACCCAGGTCATAAACTTAGGTAAAACGGCGTAGCGGTCTTTTCAAGTTTTTCGAGCATATATAGATTAAATTTCGGGGAGATTCCCTATACTTCCTTAGTTTTGCCCTCTTGGTTGGTCAAAAAAGCCAGTATCTATATTTTTTTCTAGGTTAAAGACTGCTATTTTCGGTAACGCTTGTCACCGCTAAATTGTGACAATCCGGACTACACTAGGGAAAAATTTATGAATTATTGTTAAGCAATGACAGAAAAACAGCCAAGAGTTGTTATCATCGGCGGCGGATTTGCGGGTTTATACACGGCCAAAGCCCTAAAAAACGCCCCCGTTCATGTTACCCTCATCGATAAGCGAAATTTCCATCTTTTTCAGCCCCTCCTCTATCAAGTCGCTACTGGGGCGCTATCTCCAGCCGATATCTCCTCACCTTTGCGCTTAATCCTACGGGGTCATGACAATACAGATATTCTCCTCGATCATGCCATAGATATAGATCCGGTCAAGGGAGAAGTGATCTTGGAAGATCACCCACCGATCGCCTACGATCAATTAGTTATTGCCACGGGAGTCAGTCATCACTATTTTGGCAATGATCAATGGCAACCCTACGCTCCAGGGTTAAAAACCATTGAAGATGCGGTGGAAATGCGTCGTCGTATTTATCTCGCTTTCGAGAAGGCCGAGAAAGAAATCGATGCCGAAAAGCGGCAAGCTTTATTAACTTTTGTGATTGTCGGTGGCGGACCGACGGGGGTAGAATTAGCAGGAGCGATCGCTGAAATTGCCCACGGTGCGCTTAGGTCTGATTTTCACCAGATTAACCCCACAGAAGCGAAAATTTTGCTCTTAGAAGGGATGGATCGAGTATTACCCCCATATTCACCCGATTTATCCGCTAAAGCTGCCGCTTCTCTCATAAAATTAGGGGTGACAGTGCAAACTAACAGCATCGTTACCAATATTGTTGAAGGTTGTGTCAGCGTCCGTCAGGGAGAAAAGACGACAGAAATCGCTGCCGAGACAATTTTATGGGCAGCAGGGGTAAAAGCATCGAGAATGGGGCGAATTTTGGCCGAAAGAACCGGGGTAAATCTCGATCGCGTCGGCCGGGTAATCGTTGAACCCGATTTAAGTATCGCCGGTTATGCCAATATTTTTGTGATCGGGGATCTGGCTAATTTTGCCCATCAGGGAGATAAACCTTTACCCGGAATTGCCCCCGTGGCCATGCAGGAGGGCGAATATCTGGCGAATTTATTATTTTCTCGCCTAAAAGGGCAAACTATTCAACCTTTTCATTATATCGATCGAGGTAGTCTGGCAGTTATCGGCCAAAATGCGGCCGTGGTTGATTTGGGATTTGTCAAGTTTTCCGGGTTCATCGCTTGGTTAGTCTGGGTTTGGGCCCATATTTACTATCTGATCGAATTTGATAATAAATTAGTGGTGATGGTGCAATGGGGTTGGAATTATTTTACCCGCGGTCGTGGCGCTCGTTTGATTACGGGAGAGGGGCAGAATTTAGCCTCCGGACAATTGCCGCAAAATAACGGCCAAAATAATAATAATCTCGCCGTTTCTAACCAGACGGAAACTCTCTCTCCACCGATTGTGAAAGTGTGAAAAAATAGCCGTGATTATCTAGTTATCAGTTAGCAGGTAAAAACAATCGATCATGAAAATAGAACATCCTAACAGTCTAGAAATTACCCCAGAGGAAAGCCAAGAATTAGAATATTTACGAGTTACAATTGAACGAGCGATCAAAGATGGTGTGATCACAAGAATAGAATTTGAATCGATTAAAATGATCATGTTTTCTAATAAGAAAAACAATCCCGACCAAATCCTCCGGCAAGTGACACTCTATCGCCATTTAGTCGTTGAAAAAATGAATAATGGCGAACTAATTTTTGAATCTCCTCAATAGGGTGAAATGCTGTTGTAAGCTGCCCGCGCATTTAAATTACTTGTTGAGATAGGGTGCATCTCACATTTGCAGGAATACCGACAATCAGCAATTGTCAGTGACTCTTAGATGATGACAAATGTATCAGCAGCTGCGTGTAAGCATCCCACCGAAAAGCTAATGCGCGGGGGGTTTGGGGGGTTCTACCCCCCAAAAGCTTGGATTGAGTAATAAAATCGGAAGTAATGCCCAATTTTAGCCGAGAGTTTCCAAGTAAAAATCCCAATTGGTAGATTGACAAAAATGAGATGCACCCTTACCTCCTGCCTTTTGCCTTTGTTAGCCTATTCTTTTTTGTCGCTACCCGGAAAAGCTCGACCTTGAATATTTTCTAAAGCTGAAACTGCCGCTTGGGAACCGGCGATAATATCCCGTTCTTCTCCCCCTAAATATAAGCGGCCAAAACTGCCCACGGAGGTAACGTGTAGGATATTAATTAAAGCGGCTTTTTCGGCCTGATTAGCGGCAAGGGAAGCGTAGGCGGCCGGTTGTACTTCTAGAACATATAAAGTCTGTCCTGCCATTAACATCATACCCCTAGAACTACGGTTAATTAATTGGGCTTGGTAAGCGTCAATGTTGCGAATAATTTGGCTAGAGACAATTTGCGGTTTCAGACAATCGCGCTGACTAACGCCTAAATACTGCAAAATTGCCTGACCGGCCGCCCTGACCTCTCCCTGACTGCTAGAATGGAGTTCTAAGAGTCCATAGAGTCGTTCTACGAATAGAACCCCCGGACGAACCACGGCGGATTTGAGGGCAATATCGGTGATGCGATTAATCTCGATGCCGGGGGAAATTTCAATCCAGAGGGAAGCATCCCCGGGTAAGGGTAAAAATCCTTGGGCGACTGTACCGATGTAAGCGGCGTGTTGAAGCTGTAAATTGTCAAGATAAACGTAACTGCGAAGTTCTACACCCAAGCTGATTTCTCCCTCTTTCTGTCCTCTAGCCAATCCCCATTCCAACCCGGGAGCGATGATTAATCAATCCTTAATTAGGGCTTAGGCATTACCATCTTTCACTATAGTATAGAATTGGTGGCCTTTAAATTTGCCTGATAGAAAGGGTAAAAAACTATAATTATGGGGACAAACTCAGGGAAAAACCAGCATGACGATTCTTTTAGGGGGAGATATCGGGGGAACTAAAACAATCCTGCGTTTAGTGGATTGCCAAAACTCATCGGATAGTCCCCAACCCCTGCTAATTACTCTCGATCAAGAAATTTATCCTAGTGAACAATACCCCGATCTGGTCCCGATCGTCCAGCAGTTTTTGGCCCGACAAACCACTATTCCCTCGGTGACAAAAGCTTGTTTCGGTATTGCAGGTCCTGTGGTTAACAATAGTTCCGAATTGACTAATTTAAGTTGGTTCCTAACTGGCGATCGCCTAAGCCGCGAGCTGCAGATTGAGCGGGTAAAATTAATTAATGATTTTGCGGCGATCGGTTATGGGGTGTTAGGATTAGCCCCAGAGGAGCTGCACAATCTACAGTCGGCCCCGGCAGTACCAGAGGCCCCGATTGCGGTTATCGGTGCGGGAACTGGGTTAGGAGAGGGTTTTTTGATCCCTGTCTCGAAGGGTACATATCGGGTGTTTGGTAGTGAGGGTTCCCACGCCGATTTTGCCCCTCGATCGAGTTTAGAATATCAACTATTAAATTATCTCTTGGATCTCTATAATATCGAGCGCATTTCGGTGGAGCGAGTGGTTTCTGGCCCTGGAATCACTTCTATCTATCGATTTCTCCACGATAGTAACTATAGTCAGTCATCACCGGCCATGGCGGAAATTTACCGCACTTGGTTAGCAGAAATGGGTAAACCGCAAAAAACCGTCGATTTAGCGGCTAAAATTGCCAGTTTTGCCCAAGATAACTCGGATGATCTCTGTTATCAAACCATGAAAATCTTTGTCGAGGCCTACGGTGCGGAAGCGGGCAATTTAGCCCTCAAATTACTTCCCTACGGAGGATTATACATCGCGGGGGGGATTGCGGCCAAGAATCTTCCCCTAATGACCGAGGGGAGCTTTATGAAGGCTTTTCGCGCTAAAGGTCGCATGGCAGAGCTATTAAGCAATATTCCCGTCCATATCGTCCTTAATGCTCAAGTGGGACTGATGGGAGCGGTTTACTGCGCTAGTCAGCTATGAGGGGGGGGTTTACCGTAGATGGCTAGGGATTATTTTCAGAATATGGTCGCCCCGCAAGCGGGCCGGATTGCTCTTTATTGGCCTTACCTGTTGCCCATGAGTTCAGATCAAAAAGATTAAAAATTATGGCTCTCCTAGACTGATTAGGATCAATTAGTAGCAAAATGCCAATTTAAGAAAACTCGTCGCCTAAAGTTATCAAAGTTATTTAACCCAACAGGTTATGGCCTTTTGTCAACGGGGAAGTCCAGATATTCAGGGTAGAGGAAAGGGAGAAGATTTTGGGCGGTGTCTATCGGGTGCGGTTTGCGTAGCAGAACACTTGGCGATCGCTTTCAATGACAAACCAACCCTATCCAAGAGGCAGTGGATCGGGGAGGATGTCAACGGAATAGGATCATTAAAATAGGTTTAGGGAAATAGTCGAACCAATAGGCTAATCTTGATGCGTCCAAGAGCGATGAGCCAGACGCAAACCCCAATCGAGCAGATAACCGATCGCGCCAATAACGAGAATCACTGCCATCAACTCTGAATAGGCGAGTCGATCGCGTGTATCGAGAATATAATAACCCAAACCCGCACTAACCCCCAGCATTTCCGCCGGGACAAGAACGATCCAGATAATACCGATAGCCAAACGGAAACCAGTTAGGAGATGGGAGAGGATCGCAGGCAGAATAATCTGGAAAACCGTTTCTCCTCGGGTAGCACAGAGACTGCGGGCTAAAGTCAACCAAGAGCGATCAACCGCATTAACCCCAGCAGCCGTATTGAGAAGGATCGGCCAGATAGCCGCCACCGTCAGCAAAAAATACACGGGTAGATCACCAATTCCCAAAACCATCACCGCTAAAGGCATCCAAGAAAGGGGCGAGATCATGCGTAGAAATTGAAATACAGCCGACAAAGCCGATTCAAGGGAGCGATACAACCCGATTAATACCCCCAAAGGCACACCGATGGCACTAGCGAGAACCAAGCCCACAATAACCCGGCGGCAACTGGTGAGGATATGGGGCATAATCTCCCCCCCAACAAAAAGCTGTAATAAAGCGACAAAAGATCGCTCAGGGGAAAAATCATTTAAAATCGGGTTTGAGTGCCATAGAGGACTGGTAAATAGCCACCAGAGCAATAATCCAAAACCGATACCCCATAAGGGTAGTAAAGATATTGGCGGGGAGGTCAAAGATTGTGACTTCATGGGTTCAGACCTTTAAAATTTGATCGTCTCGATGCGGGAGAGATTATTCGGTAAGCCGAAAGCTTTCGGTCCGCCCACCTGTTGCAAGGCATTACGGACAAAAGAGTCATCCACGAGATCCCGCGCCACCTGTCGGGGTTGCAGTTTTTGGAGAAAATCCGTATTTCCTTCTACCTGAGTGATTTTTAGTAAGCGTACCAGTTCCTCGGTATAGGAAGGGAAAGGATAGGGCTGGAAATCGATCCGGTTGACTTGCCAGTCTGGATTCTCGATCGCCCCGTCTTTCTTATAGAAATTGCGATCATAGTAAGTAAGCGCCCGTTGCAATACCGGCAGCGGGTGAGGCGTATATTTTCCACCATCTTTAGAGAGAATCCGGGCCACTTCCGAGCGATTGCTCCGGGACCAGAGTTGGGCTTTAACGAGGGCGTTTACCACCTTCTGCGTCCATTGTTTCCGTTGCCTAATATCCTCCTCGTGAACAAAGACAACGCAACAGGCGTGATTCTTCCAGACATCGCCGGTGAAACGGAGAACCCTACCGGTTTTGAGATTTTCCGCCGCCGCGTTGAAAGGTTCAGCAACGATATAACCGCCGATGCTCTTATTGGCGAGGGCTGATACCATATCCGGGGGCGGGAGAACCACTAGATTAACCTCGTTAGAAGCGATCGGCGCGTCCTTGGCTTTGCGAACTATTTTCAGCCCGTTACGTTGTAAGAGTTGTTGCAAGACCAAATTATGAATCGAATACCAGAAAGGAACCGCGATCGTTTTACCTCCCAATTCCCTGGGATTTTCAATATCGGGTAGGACGGTGAGGGCTGAACCGTTGGTATGGTTCCAAGCGACGATTTTAGCGGGGAAATTGCGCCCGTAACGAATCCAGATCGAGGTGGGGAAAAGAACGTGAATAACGTTCACCTGCCGGGCGAGAAAGGCTTCAACAATCTGCGCCCAAGAGCGGAATAGGCGCGGTTGTTCGGCAGTTAAACCTTCCGCTTGATAAAGTTTTCGCGAGTGGGCCACCAATAGGGGGGCGGCATCCGTAATCGGTAGATAACCGATTTTCACAGGCTGATCGTTGGCATTGGCGTTAACGGGGAGATTCCAATTATCGGCGGTGATCGCTGCCCCGAAGGAACTGGTAAACAGTGCCGAAAGTTTCAGAAAATCTCGACGGCTCATGCCGCAACAAGCACAATTATGGTGTAGGTTCATGGATTTACAGTGTCATGACAAGGGCTAATTCTTGAAAAATTGACCGGCGTAGATCACTCAAAAGCTTGGCTGACTCGAAACGGGGTTTCGGCATCGAGATGATCCATTCTCGGCGGATGCCCACCGGATGACGGCCCATGAGAAGAACTCGATCGGCCACTAATAGGGCCTCGTCGATGTCGTGGGTAACGAGGAGAACCGTGCTGTTATAGAGAGCTATGACTTCTAGGAGGAGTTTTTGCATCTCGAAACGGGTGATCGCGTCGAGGGCGCTAAACGGCTCATCCAGGAGGAGGAGAGAGGGGCGGCGGGCGAGGACGCGGGCTAGAGAAACTCTCTGAGCCATACCGCCGGATAGTTGATGAGGATAGGCACGCTCGAAGCCCTCTAGTTTGACGCTTTTAACGGCGGTGTGAACCCTTTCGCGTAATTGCTGATGATCGAGGCGGGGCATCCGCTTTAATTTCAAACCAAAAGCCACGTTTTGCCAAACGGTTAACCAAGGTAAAAGGGCGGGGGATTGAAAGACGATCGAGCTGCGGATGTCTGGGGCTTGTAGGGGTCGTGAGTGCAATTGTATTTCTCCGCCATCGGCACTTTGCAAACCAGCGGCGGTAGCAAGGAGGGTAGATTTACCACAACCACTGGCTCCGAGCAAACAAACCACCTCACCGGAGCGCACCTGTAGGTTAATATCCTCAAAAACGGTACGATAGCCATGGCGGGTTTTATAGCGTTTATGGAGATTTTTTAGGCTGAGGACGGGGTAATCAGTGGCGATACTCATTGCCTCACCCCCGCTCGATCGAGTTCGCCAGTGAGAATTTTATCGGTAGAGGACTGACGTTGTAATTCTCTTTCTAGTTGAATCAGGCTCGGAGTTAACACAGGTAAAAAGGCGACCTCGCGCAGCCGTCGCGCCGTGTCGCTATTACGAAAATAGCCTTTTCCTCCCTTAATTTCCGCTTCTAACCATACGGATTCCACCGCTAACCGGGTAATGTCCACTCTGAGGGTGAATAGTTGGCGTGTTCGTGCGAGATCGAAGCTTTCTAGGGTGCTGAATTGCTCGATTGTCTTTTCTAGACGAGTCAGACGCTCCCGGGCGAAGAAATAACGATCGCTGGCTACCGCTGCCTTTCCCCCTAAACTTTTCTCTGTCTCCCCAAGGGATTTACGCGTAATGCCAAGGGCCAGTCCGCATTGTAACAGCAAGAAACAGGGGCGGACTGAGGGTAAAAATTTTGCTGCTTCCAAGCTGATAATCCAGTCGTGAGATAACTGAACTCGATCGAATTCAAGGGTACTGGTGCGGGAAGCTTGTAAACCCAATAATTGTAGGTCTTCACCCCGTTTTAACCCCTCTGCGAAGGAGGGAAGGGCGAGGATAAGAGTTTGTCCAGATGTGGTTTGAGCGGCAACGGCCACTATAAATTCTCCCTTAGAGTCGAGGTTAGAGGCCCAGGGCAGGAAGCCATTAACAGTGACGTTTTCTCCCTCGATCTTTGCCTGTAAACGCAGCTCCTCGATACCACCGAGGTACTTCATCGCGTTAGAGAGTCCTGTCGCTCCGGCTATCTCTCCCTTGAGGACAGCAGGTAGAATTTTGTTTTGTAGGTAAGTGTTATTACTGGCCGCCAGATATTGAATGAAGACGCGCTGACACCAGAAAACAAAACCGGTGGTCAGGCAGCATTGGGACACAGCGGAGATCGCCTCTACTGCCTGTAATAAGGAGCCACCCCGGCCTCCTAAGCTTTCAGGTATAGCATAGCCGAACCAGCCCGATTCTCCTAGCTTGGTTAGGGCCAAACCGACGTTGAGATTAGCTGTACCGTTGTTGAGGTCAGTGGCTCTTTCTTCCAGAAAAGAAAGGATTTCGGAGCCTCGATCGAGCATAATTGTTCTCTCCTAGGGGTGAATATTTTCAATCGAGGTCAAACTATCTATAGGTGCGCCGACCACTTCTCTGGCTCTTTTTACCGCCGCTTCATCGGGACTATCGTAGAAACAGAGACATTTACTCAAGTCTTCGCAAACATAGGTCCGCTCGAAACTGACTTCCGGCACTTGAGCATAAAGGGGGGTTTTCTCCGCTTTTCGTTGCAGGTAAGTTTCCATGGTTAGCCCCGGTGGTAAATTCCACTGTACTAGATAGTTGGCTTTGTCTTTGCGCTCTCGCACAGTGGCTAAGTCCTGCCCAATCAAGCGCATTTCCTTGATTAGTTGCCAACCTAGCCCAGCGTTTTCTAGTACTTGTTCGAGGGAGGCGCGATCAATCGCTTTGATAATCAGGAATAACCGCCCCTCTGTTCCACCGATTAGGGCCTCGATTAACTCTCCCTGGGATTTTGATGCGAGTGTGGCAATGCGCTCCAATATCTCGCTCACCTCTTCTTTTGTCCTTTCTTGTCGATCATCCTCTACTAGATATAGAGTCATAATTCATCTGAAATACATTTACGATACATTTGAGTTTACTGTTTTTGGGAAAAAAAAGCAATATTTTCAAGAGCCTCAAAACGAGGTGACGCGGGAGTGGATGGTTCAAGACCGTTTCGCTCAAGTTGCCGCTATAACCCTTGCCTTGGGTGATAAGCTGTTGACTATCTAAATTACTCGTTAAGATTGCAGGGCAGCAGGGAGCAGGGAGAAGCAGTTTGAGCATTTGTACTAAAATTTCCAATACGCAGTTTAAATTCAGTACAGCTTATGCGTGACCTGCTCAGGTGACTGAGACTCACAGTCTGTGTAAAGTGCCACTGATACTAAATCCGTTGAGCATAGGCTACTTATGAGGAGAGGCAAGAGGCAGAAGGCAAGGGGCAAAAGGGGGAATAAATAATCAGTTTTTAATAACCAGATTTAGTATGACTCGCTTCTGTCATTCTAGGCAGAAGAGAGATAAGTTGTGTTGAGAAATGTGTAGAGTTGGAGCCGACCCTTGACTGGAACCTAAGCTGTCGTGATAACTTGTATAGGAGTTATCGACAAGACCCCATCAGCTAGACATACCCTTCCAGTTTCTCTATGTTTCATCCTAACCAATCGGAAACCCGCGAAGATATCCGCGAGTATGTGGCTCAACTACAACTTCACATGGCTTTACAAGCTCGTAATCTCGTGCCTAGTCTGACTAATACTAGAGATAGTCGCGAGAAACTGCTGCAGGATACCCAGGCGACTATTGAAAAAATCGTTTCTCGTCATTTCTAGTTGACGGATTTTAGCATAGTCACTTGAGCCACAGGACAGGCGATACAAGTGCCAGAATTGTCACTGCGGAGACTGTCAATAATCTCGATGCCTCCGCTTCTGCAAGAGCAAGAATTGTCTCCTGTCCATCAGTAGGCATTTACCTTGTGGTGACAGCAAAGATAAGACCACCAGTTTTTTGGTTGTCTGTACTTTAGATGGTCATAATCTGAAATTTATTAGAACTTCTGAAATCGTAGGAGTTAGCAAGGATTCCAGTTCATTTTTAGGTTTCAAATAGTCATCATTCGGACATCCTTAACGAAGGCAGGGAGCAGGAGTCCGTTTTTGTAACGGGGATTTATGCACCGATCCGAAGACTTTTCGCCTTAAGGCGAGGTTTTAGACCCGATTTTTTCAATAAATAGCAGAAAAAAACTCGGAAAAGTTTTCATAATATTTGGCATATAAGCATTTATTTTTAACGAATTTACACAGCCTTTCAATTAAATTAAGATTAGGCTAATAAGGCGGGAAATAGAGAAACTATATTAACAAAGAAAGAGCCAATTCCTCAACAACTTTACATTTTTGATAACGGGCATTCTATTCCAGTTAATTGACAAATTTGCTTAGGAGTAATTTTTTAGCTTTTTAGCCATAGTATTTCCATTGAGGGGTACTCTGGGATGCGGATGATTAAACCTTTCATGATAAAACATTTTTCTTCCTTTTCACTAAATTCTATCTTAATCATCTTTTGTTTTTCCAGCCTAGCTTTCCCCTAAATGATTACTTTTGAAGGAAAAGTTTAAGTTGTGAACGTGCGAAGTATAACTTAAATAATACTACTGTAGCAATTATTTCTAGGCAAGACGAGAATTTTTAATCAATTGTTAAAATATTAAAAGGATGCTAAAGATGGCGGCTAGAGTTTCCAGAGTGAGCTATCCTAGAGATACTACTTACTCCATCCTCCCCCATGCTCGATCGAGTTCTCCATAGTCGTTATCAAGTCCAACAGTTACTAGGAAAAAAAACTATCTTAGCGAGGGACAGACACACCACCCAGTTAGTTATCATTAAACTTATTCCTGCTCCTAGGGGACAAGGGAGTCAGTTTATCGGAGAAATAAACGGTAAAATTGCCCTATTGCGACAACTCTCTCACCCATCTCTCCCCAAATACCTCGATAGCTTTGAGATAGATTCATCCCAGGAACAAATCATCGCTATTGTCCGACCTTATTTATCAGCACAGCCTTTAGAAAACTATCTTAACTCCAGTTATTTGTTAGCAGAACAAGATCTCAAACAAATTGCCAAATATCTTTTGGAGATTCTCTCCTATCTCCATCAGCAGGATGTCCCGATTAACCACGGCAATATTAAACTTAGTAATATCCTCTTTGATACCCAGTCCCATCGTTTTTATCTAGTTGATTTTGCCTTTGATTCCGATTCTCCCACCACCGACTTACAGGCTCTAGGCAAAACTTTAATCAGTTTAGCCACGGGGATTAAGCATAGTTACATACCCGAAAACTTTGAACAAAAAACTAATCTAAGCGCTTTTTTTATCTATTGGTTAAAAAGATTATCAAACTCCCCCCCAGACTCTCATTTTCGTTCGGTGACAGAAGCTTTAGCCAGCTTATATAGTTGTCAATTGATCTTAGTATCTATTGGCAATCTTACCAAACCCTACGGCAGCGAAGTTACTGTTTATAAAAAAGATAATCTCCTGCAAATCAAAATCGCTAGTAAAACCAAACAAAAGTTTTTCAATAATCTCAAAACCCAGTTAAGACAGTTTTTACCATCCCTATTCTTTGCGATTACCCTCTTAACCATAGTCGGTATTTATGATCTCAAACTGGTCGCTTTTTTAATCCCAATTATCCTAATTTTTCTGCTCAATTTAATCTCCTCTAGTTTATCTTGGCAGTTATGGAAATCTTTTTGGCAGGGAGAACTAGAGTTAAAAATTACCCCCCGAAAAGTTTCTCTCTACCAAAAACTCTGGGGACTGAAATTTAAACTAACTGCCGATGCCGCCAGTTCCGAAATTTATAGTCTCATTCGTCACAATGTCACTGTCACTATGGAGGGAGAAAATGTTAATATTATTCCTCCTTGTCTGGTTCTCGTTGCCAACCATCGAGAATATATTATCACTGCCAGTGAAGATGTTAGCGAAGCCGAATTAGATTGGTTGGCACAACAATTAAGCGATTGGCTACGTTTACCGATTACGAGAATTTAAGGTGTATTAAGCCACGTTAACACACCCCAAATTTATCTACAAATTAACCGATAACATCTTCCGATTTAATCAGATGCGCTTCTAGGAACCAGAGACGTTTATCGATGTCTCGGGAGATTTCCGTATAGAGATCTGCTGTGTCGGCATCCCCTTGATTGCCAGTGCTATCAATAGCAGAACGAAGATGGGAAGCGTATAAGGCATAACGTTCGGCTAAAGCAACGAGATGTTCGCTACCATCGACGATATCAGCCGGATATTCTGGCAGAATCGAGTTAGCGGCAGCGATGCGTGCTGTTCCCAAAGCGGTTCCACCTAAAGCGGTAATCCGTTCTGCTACCATGTCCCCATAGCCTTCTAATTCCGTGGCCATTTCGTCAAAGAGGCTGTGCAATTGGTAGAAATTTAAACCTTTTACATTCCAGTGGGCCTGTTTAACCTGAGTTTTTAGGTCTAAACTAGCGGCAAGGGTTTGGCTTAGAATTTCAACTACAGCTTTGCGGATATCTAATGCTAAATCGATGCGAGTGGCGTAGTATTGTCCCGTGGTTTTGGTTTTGACTGGAGTGGCTACCATAATCTTTCTCCTTGATCAGTTAACAGAATATTTGATAATTTTCTCACTTGTATCCGTGTAGAGGGGACTGATTTTGATCTTACAATTAAGCTCAAGTTATACACATCCCCTTTCAGAATTGATTAACATTGCCATCAATTGAAAAATCAGAGGCTGATAGCTGATAGCTGATAGCTGATTAATTATGCTCCTAAATAAGCCGCCAATTCTTCCGAACCGCCAATTAATTGGCCGTTAATGAAGACTTGCGGGGTGGTGGTATTGCCACTCATGGCCCGCAGAGAACGACTGGTGGCATCGCGTCCGAGGATAATTTCTTCGTATTGTAGGCCTTTTTCTTCTAACATTTTCTTAGCCCGGAGGCAGTAGGGACAGCCCACTTTCGAGAAAAGAGAGACTAAAGGCGGTTTTTTGGCTTCTGGGTTGATGTAGTGTAACATCGTTTCTGCATCGGAGACTTTGAAAGGATCTCCCGGTTCTTCTGGTTCGATGAACATTTTCTCGATAACACCATCTTTGACTAGCATCGAATAGCGCCAAGAACGTTTACCGAAACCTAAGTCAGCTTTATCGACTAACATCCCCATTCCTGCGCTAAATTCGCCGTTACCGTCGGGAATCAAGACGACATTATCACATTCTTGGTCTTTTGCCCACTCGTTCATGACAAAAGTATCATTCACCGACAAGCAAACAATAGCATCTACGCCATTTTCCCGAAAAACTGGGGCTAATTCGTTATATCCGGGTAAATGGGAGGTGGAACAGGTGGGAGTGAATGCCCCGGGTAAGGCAAAAAGAACAACAGTTTTTCCCTTGAATAATTCCTCGCTAGTGATGTTCACCCATTGATTATTTTGACGCACGGGAAAGGTGACATCGGGAACTCTCTGTCCTTCTCGGTTTGGTAGCATAATCGTCAACTCCTAAGGGCTAAGTCGTACTCATTTCGAGTTTGTCTAAGTTAAGTGTACTCATAACGACTACGAGTTGTCAACAAGTATTTATACTTAAATCAGGAGATAGAAGAATGGGAAATAGACAAAAGGCAGTAATATTGATTAGTTAATTTCCCCATCTCCCCCCGCAACGGCTCAACTGAGCTTCGCCGAACGTCGCGCACGAAGTGGTCTCCCCAACACCCAACACCCAACACCCAACCCTTTTTTTACTGAAAAATGATGTTTTCCTTACTGAAAAAAAGCTATAAATGGCTAGGACTAGCGATAATAACGGTGATTTTGGCGATTACACCCTCCGTCATTGCCCAATCAACCACTAGCACCATACCTCTGGCAAAAATTAACTGGTTACAGGCGATTTTTTTGGGATTTGTGCAGGGAGTGACGGAATTTTTGCCGATTAGCAGTACCGCTCATCTAAAAGCGATTCCCGTCTTTTTGGGTTGGGGAGATCCCGGTGTCACCTATACAGCAGTGATTCAATTGGGCAGTATTGCGGCGGTATTGTCCTATTTTTGGCAGGATTTAAGGCAAATATCCACGGGAATGGTGAAAGCGGTGGCTAGTTCCGATTATCGTTCCCAGGATTTTCGTTTGGCCGTGGGGATTATCCTAGGCACAATTCCGATCGTTTTCTTCGGTTTGTTAATGAAACTTTTCATTCCCGATTTAGATAACTCCCCCCTGAGAAGCATGACAGCGATCGCCTGTGCCTCTATAGTCATGTCTTTACTCTTAGGTACGGCCGAAAAAATCGGGAAACATAAACGCAGTTTCGAGACTTTGCGACAAAAAGACGGGGTTTTAATGGGATTAGCCCAAGCTTTAGCCCTAATACCGGGGGTATCTCGTTCTGGGTCCACTTTAACTGCCGGGTTATTCATGGGTTTAGAAAGGGCAGTAGCGGCGCGATTTTCCTTTCTGTTGGGGATTCCAGCGATAACTTTAGCCGGTTTAGTGGAATTTAAAGGCGTTCTCGACCAGATTAACACCAGTGAATTAATTCCCCTCGCTATTGGGGTAATTTCCTCGGCGATATTTTCCTATCTTTCGATCGCTTGGTTATTAGATTATCTCAAAAAACAGAGTACCTGGGTTTTTGTCTGGTATCGTCTCTTTTTCGGGGTTACTATCCTGATTGGTGTGGCCTGGGGGCGTTTTTCCTAACTTTTTGGCATTCTAATTAATTTCCAAAAAATCTCGCAATTTTTTTAGATAAGTAGGGGCATCTTCTAACATGGGAAAGTGAGCGGTATTAGCCATCTCCACATACTGGATATTATTATTCAAATCCGCCGCCATTTTGCCCATTTTGGCATTAATAGTAATGTCTTTTTCCCCTGATAATAAAAGAGTTGGCACCTTAATCTCAGCAAATTTACCCAGCATAATTTCCACTGCCTTTTCACACAAAGATGTATAAATTGTGGCTAGGGCTGCCTCCTAATCCGACGCTAAAAAATCTTCTAAAAAAGCAATTCTTTCTGATTTTGGGATCGATCAATGCAAAAATCTCGCCATAAATAATTGATCGGCAAAAGGTACTTGGCTCTTCTAGGTTCTGTGTGATAAGTTTAACTTACATAGGATCGATCTTTGTGTCCCCTGTGTCTGGAGTGGTTCCCTCCACTCCCTCGCCAGCAGGACTGTATCTCAGAATACATTTTACCCACCAAATCCAAAAGAGCCGGTACTTTTAAAAACCAATCATAACGAAACTGTACCATATACTTACCGAATTGATGGAAGGCAGCAAAAGCCGCCTTGTCCCTGTGGAGAAACCCAGTTTCTTTGTCTATGGAGCGATCGCAATTAGCCCTAAACCAATCTAACAGGTAGGTTGACTGGCGCGATTAGTTGAAGTTTAGACATAATTGTGTTAATTATGTTTTTTTAATGCAGATGAATAGCTTGGCAATAAGGCTATCATCAATTATAATTAAAATCAATAAAAACAGATCAGCGATATTTGAGAATAATTGTAATTATGAAATTTGTGTTAAGTTCTCAAAATGTTTATGACTATTTAATCGACCAAAAAATCTGCGATCGCTCACAAGAAAATCCGGGAGTAGAGCAGATTCAGGCTAAAAATTTTAACTTATTAGTGACTTTACCAGAGGGGCGAAAGTTACTGGTTAAACAAGAACAATTTATTAATTTAGAAAAGGAAACGGTGGGTGAGTTTTTTGGGGAATGGCGAATCCCCAAATTTCTAGAGAACTTTCCTGAAATTGACCATTGGCGTAGTTTTCTGCCAGAATTACTGCTCCACGATGCTGATAACTCAATTTTAGTTTCTACTTATCTGGATAATTATCAGGATTTAGCAGAGTTTTATTCTAAAGAGAATCTCTTTCCGGCTCAGGTTGCTACTCAAATCGGCAGTTGTTTGGCGACAATTCACCGTGATACCTGGAATCAGAGTATTTATCGGGAATTTTTTGTCAAAGAAGAGTTTGCTGGAAAACCGAAAGTATCTCCGCTATTATTAGAGAGTTTGGAAAGGATCGGTCCTGAAATTTTTGGCATGGCTCCGATGGATGGATTGAAATTTTTTGCACTTTATCAACGATATGATAGCTTAGGAGAAGCAGTTCATCGAGCCAGTGAAACTATTTCTCCTATTTGTCTGACTCACAATGACATCAAGCTGAATAATATTCTTCTGAATCGAAACTGGGAAGATATTAATGGAAATGCGATCCGGTTGATTGATTGGGAAAGGTCTGATTGGGGAGATCCAGCATTTGATTTGGGAATGGCAATCGCTAGTTATCTACAAATTTGGTTGGGTAGCTTGGTGATTAGTAATTCTCTCAGTATTGAAGAGTCTCTGCGACTAGCCACTACTCCCCTAGAATTGCTGCAGCCATCTATCGGTGGGTTAACTTTAGCTTATTTAGAAACTTTCCCAGAAATCTTAGAATATCGTCCTGATTTCTTAAAGCAAGTAGTCCAGTTGGCCGGTTTTTCTTTAATTATTGCAATTTTGGCAATGGTTCAGTATCAAAAAATCTTTAATAATACCGGAATTGCTATGCTTCAGGTAGCCAAGGCTTTGTTATGTCGTCCGGAATCATCAATGCCCACGATTTTTGGAGCTACTGCTACTCAGTTAAATCAGATGAATTCTTCTGTTGTTGGCCAAGTTTAATATCATTGAGTATCTTGAAAAATTATGTCATTACTTAATTCTCAATTTCATCATTTAGCCCCTGAGGTTAGAGGTCGGTTAAAGGAAGCTTTGTTAGATATTGTTGAAAATCTCGAAATTTCCGCTGATTTTTCGATTCGTCATCCTAACTATCAACCCTGGGAAATGCCTGCTGAGATGTTGTCTCGGATTCAGGCTTTACCGAAGGAAATACAGGATAAATATATGAGTTTACAGTTGAGGAGTTTTCTTTATGGCATTTATTATAATGGGTCGATGCAAGCATCGCAAGCATTAGGTTCTGAGAATAAGGGTCAGCAATTAGATTTGGAGAATAATAGTTTTGCTGGCGTAGCTATGGACTTTTTTTTACAGTTGGAAGCAGCGAACAAGGGGGAGGGATATTTTGATTCAGGTTGGTCAATTTTGAGAGAGGAAACCGATGGCAGTTTGGCTGTGACTAAGGGCGGTTTGCGACTGCATATCCAACGGGAAAAGCATCTTCAAGAGTCTGAGCAAGCGGCGGCAGTGGGTGCTGTTGTGTCAATTTTGATGCCTAAGAATTTTGTACAAAATGGCTTTTATATGGCGGTGGGTAATGCCGGTTTACAGAGAGAGGAAGCTATGGTGCGGCTCTATTTTAATGTTACTCCCGAAGGCGCAGTGGCTGTGATGACTGGGTTGACTGAAAGGTTAAATCAGAGGGGGATTCCTTTTAGTTTTAAGGCTTTATATAATCCAGTTGATTATCAACGATATGATGCTGGGGTGCTTTATTTTGGCAAAACAGATTATGAGTTGGTCAGGCAGGTTGTGGCTCATGTTTATCAAGAAAATCTGTCTGTTTTTAAGCCAGAGGTACCTTTGTTTACTCTGGAGTTAGCACCGGGTTTGGGGTTGGCGGAAGAACCAGACAAAAAGTTTGGCAGTGAGGAGAGTTTTGGGATGAATCGCTGTCAGATTATAGCCAATGGGTTATTGATGGCTTGGCAACAGGAGGACAATTCTACGGCGGGTCGGATTGCTGCTATTTCTGAGCAGTTTTCTGGGTTGGGGATTGATTGGCAGCGTCCTTATTTGAATGCTGATTCTGAGGATGTTTATCAGGGATTAGAGTTGGCAGGCTGATATTAGTCGCCTATCTGGGAATCAAAGAGTGATCGGCCCATCGGTAGATTTTAGCCTCATTAGGTCATGGGGCTATTTTTTTGCTCTGCCACCACCCGAACCCTGGGGAGAGATATAAAAAAGACATAATTGTGTTAGTTATGTCTTGAAAAACAAAGCTCGTTGATACGAGATTATGGGCATTTGCGGTCATAATCTAGATGAAATTACGGTGTTTAGTCGGTAAAATTGATACATAATTGTGTCATTTAGATTAATTTTAAAGTTGCTTAACCTATTGTCATTGTTGGAGGGTTAGGCAACAATGATATTCAAGAGAGAGGCAGATAATAAATCTGATTACCTTAAAGTAAAGCTGATTCAAATAGGAAACAAAAATGGCTAATATTACTATTTCTGAGTTACGCCCTGCTGGTGCAGATTTGTTCTCCGATTCTGAGAGTTACCTTACTGACTTGACTGGGTCGGAAACGCTTGGTACAGTCAATGGTGGGTCATTTTGGATTGGAGTTGCGGTAGGACTTGCTATTTCTCATGTTCTGCGGTAGGACTTCCTGCTTCTCATCTTCTGAGGAACTAGGTAGTAATTCATAGGTTGGATTTAGGCATTACGAAACCCAATACCAAAAATACCTACTTTTGTGGTGTTTCGTAACGCCTCAACCTACGTCTAAGTTTATCAAGACATTTTTGCCATTATTTTGAAGTTAACAACTTAAAGCTGCTTAATTACTTAGCTCAAAATTAGTTTGATCTTCTATACTCTCCAATTTGGTGTTTTAGCCATCCCGAAAACAAATCTGATAAAATTTGAAAACGCAGCTTATCGTCCAATTCCGGCTGTATAATTTCCTATACAAAAATCAAGCTTATCCCTTTAGCTTTCACAATAGCTTTAAGCAACTGAGGAGGTTTCGTAGCAAACACAGCAGCAGATATTTCTGGTTTTAAATCCTGGCGACGCTGTACCCCCAAATATCCACCCTGACGGCGTAACTCTTTATCCTCAATATACTTGTCAGTCACATCATTGAAACTCATTTCCCCTAGCAAACCCTAATTAATTTCTAAAAAATCTTGCAATTTTTGTAGATAAGTAGGGGCATCTTCTAACATGGGAAAGTGAGCAGTATTAGCCATCTCCACATACTGGATATTATTATTCAAATCCGCCGCCATTTTGCCCATTTTGGCAGGGATAATAATATCTTTTTCCCCCGATACTAAAAGAGTTGGTATCTTAATCTCAGCAAATTTACCCGGCATAATTTCCACTGCTTTTTTACTCACAGATGTATAAATTGTGCCTAGGGCGGCCTCGTAATCTGCCGCTAAAAAATCCTCTAAAAAAGCAATTCTTTCTGATTTTGGGATTGATCGATGCAAGAATCTCGCCATAAATAATCGATCGGCAAAAGGTACTTTTAAAAACCAATCATAACGAAACTGTACCACATACTTACCGAATTTATGAAAGGCAGCAAAAGCCGCTTTATTATACTCAAAAATGCCATTACAGGTTAAAACTGCTTTGACCACTCTTTCGGGGTACATAGTAATAAAAAAAGTCGCCACCGATGCCCCCATAGAGTGACTATTGAGATAGATTTTTTCCATTTCCAAACTATCTAAAAACAAGGCCAAATCAAGGGCATATTCTTCTAAATCGTAGGAAAGATCGGGGGATTTTTCCGGCAATTTAGACCGACCAAAACCCCGCATATCGTACAATAAACAATCAAAGCGATCGCAAATTGCCGCAGCCGTTGATCGCCAATAGCGTCCCGATCCTCCCCAACCATGAATAAACACCATCACCGGCTTTTTTTGGGCAGATTCCGACTGTCGAATCCACTCATAATAGTGGGGAACACCGCGGACAGTGATTGTTTTATCGATTATTTGAGTTTTCATGATAGATGTCGTCTTCCAGATTATCCCAAATCTTAGCGAGGGCAGTTTCGCTGACTTTTTGCCAGAAATCCGAGTTTGTCTCCTCCGGGATGAGGGTGACTAAAACCCTAGTACCCTCCGGAATCGGCACGTATTCGAGGAGTTCGATCCGGCCTTCTTTGACGATCGCGGGAACGGTATTCAGCATGGTTAACCTCGATTTTTCCCCTTAAGCGGATTCTTGACTGGGTAGAGAGGAAGGATGAACCAATAGCTCTGCCGTGGAACGTTTTTCCACCATTTCGCGGGTGATTAAACAGCGTTTCACGTCTTTGCGCGAGGGCAATTCGTACATGACATCGAGCATTAATTCCTCGACAATACCCCGTAGGGCCCGGGCCCCGGTTTTGCGACGATAGGCCTCTTGGGCGATCGCTAGGACGGCATCAGATTTAAACTCTAACTGTACATTGTCCATCTTCAACAGTTTTTGATACTGTTTCACCAAAGCGTTGCGGGGTTGCGTCAGGATAGCGATTAAAGCTTCCTCATCCAGGGGTGAAAGCGCCGCTAGGACGGGAATCCGACCGACAAACTCTGGAATCATGCCAAATTTGACTAAATCATCGGGAGTCATTTGTTTTAATAACCCTGCCGCTACCTTATCCTTACTAGCTTGGCCATCTCCCGGTTGAATAAAGCCCATGGATTTTTTACCGAGACGCTGATCGATCACCTTATCTAAACCGACAAACGCCCCACCGCAGATAAACAGGATATTGCTGGTGTCAATCTGAATACAATCCTGATAGGGGTGTTTGCGGCCGCCTTGGGGGGGAACATTGGCGATCGTTCCCTCTAACATTTTCAGTAAAGCTTGCTGTACCCCTTCTCCGGACACATCCCGGGTAATCGAGGTATTTTCGCTCTTGCGGGCAATTTTATCGATTTCATCGATGTAGATAATGCCTCGCTGCGCTTCTTCCACGTCTAAATCTGCCACTTGTAACAGACGCAAGAGAATATTTTCCACATCTTCCCCCACATAACCGGCCTCGGTTAAAGTGGTGGCATCGGCGACGGCAAAAGGTACATCGAGGATTTTAGCCAGAGTTTGAGCTAGAAGGGTTTTTCCCGATCCTGTGGGACCGATTAACAGAATATTAGATTTTTGCAGTTCGATGCTATCTTCTGGACTACCGCCACTGGCTTTTTGGGTTTGGATATCTTTGAGGCGTTTGTAATGGTTATAAACGGCCACAGAAAGCACTTTTTTCGCCTCATTTTGACCAATAACGTAGTCATCGAGGTATTTTTTAATCTCTCTTGGTTTGGGAATTTGTTCCCAAGTGGTTTTATTTTGGCCCGATCGCCGTTTGTTGGGACGTTCCTCCACTGGGGCGACCGGACTAGGCGGTTCCATCAATTCCTCATCGAGAATTTCGTTACACAGTTCCACACACTCGTCACAAATATAGACCCCCGGCCCGGCGATTAATTTTCGCACTTGTTCCTGGGATTTGCCGCAAAATGAACACTTGAGGTGGGAGTCGTATTTAGACATAGTTTATTATTTACAGGGAAGTAACGGGAACGGTAGGATCGGGCAGTTCGGGACGGGAAATCACCAGATCGATTAACCCATATTCTTTGGCTTCGACGGCCGACATGAAAAAGTCCCGTTCGGTGTCATTGGCGATGCGATCGTAGGGTTGACCAGTGTGGTGAGCCAGCATGGTATTGAGTCTCTGTTTAATATAGAGGATCTCTTTGGCCTGGATGGCGATATCACTAGCTTGACCTTGGGCTCCGCCGAGGGGTTGGTGAATCATGATCCGGCTACTGGGTAGGGACATCCGTTTACCTGCCGCGCCACCACAAAGCAGGAATGCTCCCATACTAGCGGCTAAACCGAAACAAATTGTCGCCACGTCGGGGCGAATTTGTTGCATGGTGTCGTAGATAGCTAGTCCGGCATAAACGGAACCACCGGGGGAGTTGATATAGAGTTGGATATCTTTTTCGGGATCTTCTGCCTCCAAGTAGAGGAGTTGGGCGACGATCGAATCAGCGACCTGATCATCGACGGGAGTTCCCAGAAAGACAATTCTCTCGCGCAGGAGTCGAGAATAGATATCAAAAGCCCGTTCACCCATGCCAGACTGTTCGATTACCACGGGTAAAACGTTAGCTAGGGAGTTTCTCCCCGTGTTGGCGTAGATAGCAGGGCGACAATTACTGGTAATTGGGTAGTCAGGTGATCTCGATTCGAGCATAATTTTTTCGGTTCCGCTATCACAATCTTAGGGTTTTTGCTTGGCTGTGGAGCTTTTACTGGCAAATGTTAAGCATCTTTAGCACTTCTGTCCATCTATTATGCCCTAAGTTTCCCCCGGTTGGCAGGAATCAGTCATCAGTTATCAGTTATCAGTTATCAGTTATCAGTTATCAGTTTTAGACACAGCAAGCCTTTTAGGGATTTAAAGAACATTTAAAAGGGGGTTTTTGGGGCAATTCTGAGTGTACTATCATGCCTAAAAGCCTGAAGACTCGTAAAATGAACTTGTTAATCCCGTTGAATTTTACCCCGTATTACGTGAACTAAAACCTGAAACCCTTGCTACAGCGCAAATTTAGAATTGCTGAGTTATCAGGGAATGGGGGGATGGGGGAATGGGGGAATTCAACTAATACCCCAACACCCCAACACCCCAACACGACTGCTAACTCCTTACGGTTATTCTTCCTCAGCCTCAGCTGCCAACACTTCCACTTCGGTGAATGCGAAGGTTTCTTCCGTTTCCTCCTCCTCGCTTGTTTCTTCCTCTAGGGAACCTTTGGGGACGAGGGTGATAGTAGCTTTTCCTTTCAGCCATGCCAGGGTGTTTTCCGCCAGGATTTCTTCGGTGATCACCTGTTCCAGACGCTGCCTATCTATGTCGCGATCGGACAATTGGGCCATGATATTAGCGATTTTTTCCGTTACCGCTTCGGGACTGACTTCAATGCCGGCGACTTTAGCCAATTCCTGCACCACCAGAGTCTGTTTCAGACTTTCGATCGCATCGGGACGGGTGCTTTCCCGCATTTTGGGAATATTATCTTTTGTAAACAACTGGTTGACATCTAGCCCCATTTGTTGAAATTCCATGAAGCTTTGGGTCAAAATATGCGTCACTTCCTTTTCGATCAGCGTCTCCGGTAAATCTAAAGTGGCACCCTTAACTAATTCCTTGGTTAAAGCGTCATAAATGCTTTCTTTGGTTTCCTTCTCCGCTTGTTCTTGGAAGCGTTTCTCTAAACTTGCTCTTAATTCGGCGATTGTCTCCTGATCGCTGACTTCTTGGGCAAAATCGTCGTCAAGCTCTGGTAATTCCTTTGCCTTTAACTCTTTCATCGTAATTGTAAAGATTACCGCTTTTGCTGCCACATCTTCTTTGGGATAATCTTCCGGGAAAGTCAAAGTCATCTCTTTGACTTCTTCCGGTTTCATGCCGACAATTCCTTCCACCATCCCCTCGATAAAGCGTCCTGCTTCCATATCCACCCGCAGATCTTCGCCGTCAATATCCGGGATATCCTCGCCAGTTTCGACGGATTTTCCCCGATAATCAACGATCGCCACATCTCCCAGCTGCGCCCCGCGATCTTCCACGGGAACCAATGTCGCTAACTGTTCTTGACGCTCTTTAAACCAATTTTCCACGGATTCGGGATCATAAACGGTTTCTTCGGCAGTAACGCTCAGATTTTCGTAATCTCCGAGAATAATTGTCGGGGCCACATCCACGGAAACTGAAAAAGTCAAAGCTTTACCCGGTTCATAGGCAGCGATCAAATCCTCAAACTGAGACAATAGCTGGGGATTACCCAGGGACTCGATCCCCTCCTGTTTTAGGGCAGATTCGAGGCAATTTTCGATTAATTCCTCAATTACTGCCGCTTTTACCGCTTTAGTTCCCAATCTTTGCAGAAGAATCTGACGGGGAACCTTACCGGGGCGAAAACCGGGTATATTGGCCGACTTCGCTAAATTATTTACCACTTTCTCGTGGGTGTTTTTCGTGGTTTCGGCGGGAATTTCAATTTCTAAACCTATCTGACTGGCAGGAAGCTTTTCCTGAATAACTTTCATTGATTTTTCTAGCTCTTACGACAAGGAACGTTTATAATAGGGTGAGCGGTGTTTACGCCTGCGGTGAATCCGTCCCGCTCATGATATTCTAGGGGAATAGCTGCAGTTGTTCCCCAAGCTGTCACAATCTTTTTATTTTAGCGGTCAATGGGGTATATTTAATTTATTCCGTCCTTGGGGCAGTTAAGCCCAATCAGAAAATTTTGCTGATCAAAAGCCGATCAATCCAAGCTTGAGAATAACTCGGTGGACAAAAAAGATTTTTTACTTTAACGATTTCTTCGGATCATCATCACCCAACTCGTCAGGAGGTCACACAATTTGAGTCAAAAAGTACGGGTCGCTATTTTAGGGGCCACCGGGGCCGTGGGAACGGAATTACTAGAGTTATTAGCTAGTCGTCATTTCCCTCTCGCTAGTCTAAAATTACTGGCTTCTGAGCGTTCTGCTGGAAAAACCCTCGATTTTCGGGGCGAAAGTCTCCTCATCGAAGCGGTAAACGAGCGATCTTTTCAGGACGTGGATATAGTTCTCGCTTCTGCGGGGGGGTCCACCTCGAAAGCTTGGGCGAAAACTATTGTCGAGTCGGGTGCGACGATTATCGATAACTCCAGTGCTTTTCGCATGAATCCCGAAGTGCCTCTGGTTGTCCCGGAAATCAATCCCGACAGTGTGGACAATCACCGGGGCATTATCGCTAATCCCAACTGTACGACAATTCTTTTAGGAGTGGCGATCTGGCCTCTCCACCAAGTACAGGCGATCGAGCGAGTAGTAGTTTCTACTTATCAGTCCGCCAGTGGTGCTGGAGCGCGAGCCATGGAGGAGGTAAAACAGCAAGCGCAAGCAATTCTTGATAATCGGCAACCTCCCACTAATTCCTTCCCCTATCCCCTCGCTTTTAATCTTTTTCCCCACAATACCCCGATTAATGGTCAAGGGTACTGCGAGGAAGAAATGAAAATGGTCAACGAAACCCGCAAGATTTTTGCTTGTCCAGGACTGCGGGTTAGCGCCACCTGTGTGAGGGTTCCCGTGCTGCGGGCCCATTCGGAATCGGTTAACCTAGAATTTAGTCGGCCTTTTTCTGTGGTGAAGGCTAGAGAAATTCTTCAATCCGCTCCGGGGGTAAAATTAGTGGAAGATTGGGACGCTAATTATTTTCCCATGCCAATTGATGCCACCGGTCGCGATGAAGTATTAGTGGGACGCATTCGTCAAGATATATCCCATCCTAACGGTCTAGAATTGTGGCTATGCGGCGATCAAATTCGCAAGGGTGCGGCTTTAAATGCCGTACAAATTGCCGAACTTTTAGTCAAGAAAAATCTCGTCGGTTCAAGATTAGCAACAGTTTGATAATTAAGCGATCAGCCATCAGCTAGATCGAGGCGATAATAACTAGACCTCTGGTAAAAATCAAAAATTGTTGTTAGGGTTAGGCTTCGGCCGTGAGCTCAGCCGAACGGAGCCAGTAGTCAGTAGTCAGGAGGATTAAGAATGAATAATAATCAATTAAATGGTCTATTTACAGATTTTAGGCAATTTAATCCTTATTTTTGCAGTTTTTGAACCCTCAAAAATTAATTATGGAAGAGGTTAACTAGAAAAATAGCTAATTAATCGGATAAATAAAGTCTGATTGTTGATCGCTCAAAAACCGATAACAAAGACCGAATCTAAAACCTAATTTGTTAAGCTGAAAGCATCGACGTACTTAGTTTCTAACCTTCTTTTTAGGTAGGGGGATTGCCAGATTCTTTCTTTTGCCTCTTGCCTTCAGAAACTGATAACTGATAACTGATAACTGATAACTGAATCAATGAGTGAAACATATTTTGGACGAGTAATTACGGCGATGGTGACTCCCTTCACTGTCGAGGGCCAAGTTAATTATGCTATGGTGGAAAAATTGGCCGATTATCTAGTTACCCACGGTAGCGATGGTATAGTGGTCTGTGGGACGACGGGAGAATCACCCACCCTAAGTTGGCAGGAAGAATACGAACTATTTAGTATTGTCAAAAAAGCGGTTAATGGTCGGGGAAAAGTGATTGCGGGGACGGGTTCTAATTCCACTTCCGAAGCGATCGAAGCGACCCAACAGGCTGCTAAACTGGGTTTAGATGGTTCTTTACAAGTGGTTCCCTACTACAATAAACCTCCCCAAGAGGGTTTATATGAGCATTTTTGTGCCATTGCCAAAGCTTGTCCCGATCTGCCAGTGATGCTTTATAATATCCCTGGTCGTACTGGTCAAAATATGACCCCAGAAACGATTATTAAACTGGCAGCAGTTGATAATATTGTGGCGGTAAAAGAAGCTAGTGGTAATTTAGAACAAACCTGTAAGATTTACTGTCATACTCCTGAAAATTTCGCTATTTATTCCGGCGATGATTTTCTCACCTTACCCCTAATGACCTGTGGTGCGGTGGGAGTGGTCAGTGTTGCCAGTCATCTGGTGGGAGAAGAAATTCAAGGAATGATTCAAGCTTTCTTAACTGGAGACGCGGCCAAAGCGATCGAGATTAATTTGAAATTATTTCCCCTGTTTAAAGGTTTATTCTGTGCCACTAATCCAATTCCAATTAAAGCGGCCTTAAATCTAGTCGGTTGGGAAGTGGGGGGTCTAAGACTTCCTTTATGTTCCTTAAGTCCCGAACTAGAAGAAGGATTAGCAAAAATTATGCAAGAATTGGCTTTAATCTAGAAAAATACTAGAAAATTTGGCTAACTAAACTAGGATTTTTTCGAGAAATAGGTTATAATGTTAATAGCTTCACTAGAATAAAAGAAATATAGTTTAGAACTGCTAGAAAGTATTGATACTAAGTGACTTTAACTAGGTGTTATTTACCTAGTTAGACTTATTCTAACTATTCATTTTTTGAGATTTCCCGTCCACAAAAACCACCTGAAAAATCAACATAACTTACCATCAAAGGATACCTAATGAGTCAAGATAAAACCCAAGCAAAACTAAAGATCATTCCCCTAGGAGGATTACACGAAATCGGCAAAAACACCTGTGTTTTTGAGTACGATGATGAGATTATTCTCTTAGATGCTGGTCTAGCTTTTCCCTCCGACGATATGCACGGGGTCAATGTAGTGCTTCCCGATATGACTTATCTAAGAGAAAATCGCCATAAAATTAAGGGTATGATCGTCACCCACGGTCACGAAGATCATATCGGTGGCATTCCCTACCATCTCAAACAATTTGATGTACCAATTATCTACGGTCCGCGTCTAGCCATGGCTTTATTGCGGGATAAATTGGAAGAAGCAGGATTAGCAAATCGTACCAAATTAGAAACCGTTGCTCCTCGGCAAATGGTGCGTTTAGGTAAATCTTTCATGGTGGAATATATCCGCAATACCCACTCGATCGCCGACAGTTTTTGTGTAGCAATTCACACTCCTTTAGGGATAATTATTCACACAGGAGATTTTAAAATTGACCATACTCCCGTCGATGGCGAATTCTTTGATCTGCAAAAAATTGCCGAACATGGCGAGAAAGGGGTGCTATGTTTATTGAGTGATTCCACTAACGCAGAAGTACCCGGTTATACTCCCTCGGAAGCTTCCGTTTATCCCGGTTTAGAGCGGGTTTTTAACCAAGCAACGGGACGGATTATGATTACTACCTTTGCTTCCTCGGTGCATCGGATTAATCTGGTGTTGAAATTGGCCCAGAAATTTAACCGGAAAGTGGTGGTAGTGGGTCGATCGATGTTAAATGTTATCGCTCATGCGCGCAATTTGGGGTATATAAAATGTCCCGACGATCTATTTGAACCCTTGAAAGCGACCCGCAATTTAGCCGATGAGAAAATCGTCATTTTAACCACAGGGTCCCAGGGGGAACCTTTAGCGGCCATGACGCGGATTTCTAAGGGTGAACATCCTCATATTCGTGCGCGTCAGGGGGATACGATTGTCTTTTCCGCTAATCCGATTCCGGGTAATACCATCGCCGTGGTCAATACAATTGATCGCCTGATGATGCAGGGTGCTAACGTAGTTTACGGACGCGATAAGGGAATTCACGTTTCCGGCCATGGTTCCCAAGAAGACCATAAATTGATGCTATCTTTGACCCGGCCGAAGTTTTTTGTGCCAGTGCATGGAGAACACCGAATGTTGGTCAAACACGCTCAGATGGCCCAAAGTATGGGTATTCCCGCCGAAAATATGGTGATTGTCAAAAATGGTGACACGATCGAGTTAACTAGCGATCGCATTGGCCTCGGCGCACCAGTGCCATCAGGAATCGAGTTAGTTGATCAAGCGGGTGTAGTCCACGAACACATTATGCAGGAAAGACAACAGTTAGCCGAAGATGGTGTGATTACGATCGCCGCCTTCGTTAACGCTGAGGGACAATTAAGCGCACCTCCAGAGATTAATTTGCGCGGTGTGGTGACAAAAGTGGAAATCCCGCTGCTGAATCAGTTAATTATTCGGGCGATCGAACGCTGTTTAAGCGATCGCATCGGTGAATTTAAAACTGCGACGGGGGACCCAGATTGGGCCGGTTTGCGGGCCGAAATCGAGACGACTTTGCAACGTTTAATCAAACGGGAGTTAAAGAGTCAACCTCTAGTGATTTTCCTCCTGCAAGCGGCGGTAACGGAACCAGCGAACAATCGTACTTATCGCCGCCGTCGTCCGGCAGCTACCATGGCCTCCTAATATCAGTGAGCAGTAATCAGTGATCAGTAAACAGTGAAAAGATGGCAAGAAACTGCTATTTAATACTGGTCACTTAACACATAAGTAGTCGTGCAAAATTAATTTCCTAGTGAAGATAGGCAAGAGGCAAGAGGTGGTTAGATATGTGTAATTAATTTTGCTTAGGTACTTACTGCTCACTTAAAACTCAAATCTGATAACTGTTAACTTACCCACTGATAACTGATAACTGATAACTGATAACTGTTAACTTACCCACTGATAACTGATAACTGACCATGTTCCATGCTGCCGATTTGCGATCGCTGCTGACCGCCGTTGCCAGGGGAGAAATTAACCCGGAGACAGCCTTAGATAAACTTAAACATCTGGCCTTTGAACCGGTGGAAGACTTTGCTAAAATTGACCATCATCGTCAATTAAGAACGGGATTTCCGGAGGTTATCTGGGGACCGGGTAAAACCACCGCTCAAATCGCCCAAATTATCGGTGTTTTGCGTCAAAATAGTCCCGTGGTTATGACCACCCGGATTGAAGCAGAGATAGCAGCCCAGCTACAGGAACAGGTAACAGACTTAGTTTATTATCCCTTAGCCCGCATCTGTGCCATTGCCGCAGCCGCTCCAGAAAATCCCCCAAAAGGGATAATTTCCATCCTAACGGCGGGAACTGCCGATATTCCCGTAGCGGAGGAGGCGGCGGTTACTGCTCAATTATGCGGTTTTTCCGTGCAGCGTCTCTGGGATGTGGGAGTAGCGGGAATTCATCGCCTCTTGAATCATCGCCATCTACTGGATGCCGCCGATGTGTTAATTGTTGTTGCGGGAATGGAAGGAGCCTTACCAAGTGTGGTAGCGGGATTAGTTGATCGCCCGGTGATCGCCGTTCCCACCAGTATCGGTTACGGAACCAGTTTCGGCGGTATTGCTCCTTTGTTAACTATGCTCAATTCCTGCGCGGTCGGCATCGGTGTGGTTAATATAGATAATGGTTTTGGGGCTGCCATGTTAGCCGGCCAAATTTTACGCACGGCGGCCAGATTAGCTTAGATTTTTACTCATCTCCGACTGGAAATCCTATACAGTTGGTATAGGGATAAACTACTTTGAAAAAGAAGCCGATATGCACCTAAGTGAAATTACTCATCCCAACCAGTTACATGGTTTATCACTCCGTCAATTAGAAGATATTGCCCGTCAGATTCGCGAAAAACACCTCCAGACGATCGCCGCTACTGGTGGACATTTAGGACCGGGGTTAGGAGTCGTAGAACTAACGATCGCCCTTTACCAAACCCTCGATCTCGATCGCGATAAAGTCCTTTGGGACGTGGGACACCAAGCTTATCCGCACAAACTCCTCACCGGCCGCTATAACGATTTTCACACCCTGCGCCAAAAAAACGGCGTTGCGGGCTATCTAAAACGTTGCGAGAGCAAATTTGACCATTTTGGAGCTGGACACGCCTCCACGAGCATTTCTGCGGGGTTAGGAATGGCTTTAGCTCGGGATGCCAAGGGGGAAGATTTCAAGGTGGTATCGATCATCGGGGACGGCGCTTTAACTGGAGGTATGGCCCTAGAAGCGATTAACCATGCTGGACATTTACCAAATACCAACATCATGGTTATCCTCAACGATAACGAGATGTCCATTTCCCCCAACGTCGGGGCAATTTCCCGCTATCTCAATAAAGTTCGTTTGAGCGAACCCGTCCAGTTTATCGCCGATAATCTCGAAGAACAATTTAAAAATCTACCCTTCTTCGGTGACTCCCTCACTCCCGAAATGGAACGAGTCAAAGAAGGAATGAAACGGTTAGCAGTTCCCAAAGTTGGCGCAGTGATTGAGGAATTGGGCTTTAAATATTTTGGCCCGATTGATGGTCATAATATTCCCGAATTAATCGCCACTTTTAAACAGGCCCATAAGGTCCACGGACCAGTTTTCGTCCACGTTGCCACCGTGAAAGGCAAAGGCTACGAATGGGCCGAAAAAGATCAAGTGGGTTATCATGCCCAAAATCCCTTTAATTTAGCCACGGGTAAACCGATTCCCTCCAGTAAGCCGAAACCTCCCGCTTATTCCAAAGTTTTCGGGCATACTCTCACTAAATTGGCGGAAAATGACCCGCGCATTATCGGTATCACCGCCGCTATGGCCACCGGGACGGGATTAGATAAATTTCAGGCAAAACTACCGAAACAGTATATCGATGTGGGAATTGCCGAACAACACGCGGTTACTCTCGCTGGTGGTCTTGCTTGCGAAGGAATGCGCCCGGTTGTCACTATTTACTCTACTTTCCTGCAGCGGGCTTTTGATCAGATTATTCACGATATCTGCATTCAAAATCTACCGGTTTTCTTCTGCATGGACCGGGCCGGTATTGTCGGGGCCGATGGACCGACTCACCAAGGGATGTACGATATCGCCTACCTGCGTTGTATCCCCAATATGACCATTATGGCCCCCAAAGATGAGGCGGAACTGCAAAGAATGGTGGTGACGGGGATTAATCATACCAGCGGCCCCATTGCCATGCGTTACCCCCGGGGCAACGGTTTAGGGGTTCCCCTGATGGAAGAGGGTTGGGAAGCTTTACCCATCGGTAAGGGCGAAATTCTCCGCAGTGGCGATGATATTCTCCTGTTAGGATACGGCACTATGGTCAACACTTCCCTACAGGTGGCCGAAATCCTCAGCGAACACGGCATCGAAGCCACAGTGGTTAATGCTCGTTTTGTCAAGCCCCTTGATACAGAACTTATCTTTCCCCTTGCCCAACGTCTTGGTAAAGTGGTGACTTTGGAAGAAGGTTGTTTGATGGGTGGTTTTGGGTCTGCGGTTTTGGAAGCTTTACAGGATGCTAATATTCTAGTTCCAGTCAAGCGTTTCGGGGTTCCCGATAAATTAGTCGACCACGCAACACCAGAGCAATCCTTCGCTGATTTGGGTTTAACCAGTCCCCAGATTGCCCAACAGGTTTTGGCGGCATTTTTTAGCCAAAAACAAACCGCTAACGTCGGTTAAAATCTCAAGATTAGCTTGGCCAGTTTTCCTGAAAAATTAGGGAAGACTGGTTTTTTTTGCTCTAGATAGTCAATGAAGACTGCCAGCAATATAGCAAAGAGCGGGATAGTTAGGACATAATAGAGAAAAAGAAATGAGGAGAAGCTTTCATGGCAGCACCCTATAGTGATGATTTAAGACAGAAAGCAGTGAGTGCCGTAGAGCGAGGGGAGAAAAAAAGCCATGTCTG